>JBBTQF010000054.1:0-2102 GCA_038065815.1 Patescibacteria group bacterium | reverse complement strand
GTGATGTAGTCCTTCTTCAACAACGAGCCTGTCCATGCGTGGACGGGCTCGTTCTCATTAGACCTACCGTGAACGCGAGTGTGTTTGTATACGATAAACGCATAAAATACCGATCACGAAAAGTCCAATTGAGAGGTATTGAGCTGGGGTTAGATTAAAGTAACGCGTATCGGCAATGCGCAAAAAATCCATAAAGAATCTTATTAGCGAATACCACATTGTAAAGGCCACAAGATACCACCCTTCTTGAACACGTTTTTTGTTCATGAACAGAAAAATGCCGAAGAGAAGAAAACTGGTGAGTGATTCATACAGCCCAAGATTATGACGAATAATACCGTCCGGGTATTTCACTCCAAGGAAAAAATCCGTCGCAGTGCCCTCGTGCAAATCTGTGAGGAAACAACCAATGCGACCTATGGCAATACCGAGCGGTAAACCAAATATCGTCGCGCCAGCATACTTCCAGATATCAAGGCGACGGCGACGCATTATAACGAGTGCTGTAACTGTTGCGGCGATTAAACCACCATAAATCGAAAGGCCACCCTCCCAAATCCGTATAATTTCAGACGGATGGGCAAAATAATAACTTGGCTCATAGACGAAAACATGCACGAGCCGTGAGACGATGAGCGCCCACAAGACCATCCAACCAAGCATGTCAAAAATAAGTTTGTGTTCTAGTCCAAGGCGCTTCAAATGACGTTCAGAGACTTTGGCGCCGACCAAAAAACCAGTCGCAACCAAAAGCCCCCACACTTGAATTGGAATCGGCCCGATATGGAATGTTGTGAGTTCAAAGTATGGGATCATAAGGCGCCGAGAAGACGCAAGGCTTTATAAAACTCTTTAAGCGCAGAATGCGCTTGCGCGCTCCGTAGGATGAAGTCAGGCTCATGGACAAGTTTATTGCGCAGTTCATGCGCCCAACGAACTCTCTTGAGCTGGAAATACTTACTTTGCGCAAACTTGATACGAATGGCAAATGTATCTCCAGGGATATGCATTTGTTTGAAAACAAAATCGAGTAGTTTGTCTGCTTCGATAATAGCGAGGCGATCTCCTTCGTGCTCTGGCGATCCTGCCAGCCGTTCGATGCGCTTCCAACGTTCACGCATCTCCTCAAGATTGAGTCCATGTTGTCTGCGCGCCCAATTTACCTTGAGCCAACGCCGAGCTCTTGAAACGAGCACCATTAAAATCAACCCAGCGACCATGAGGCCGATAAGTGGCAACAAATATGACTCAAGATTCAAAGGAAGCTGGGGCATGAGTGTGCCAATCTGTTATGGATTGAAAAAAAGAGCCGACGCGGAATAACGAAGCCTCATCAAATGCCTTGCCTACAATCTGCAAACCAACAGGTAGACCATGCGCCATGCCACATGGAATCGAGATGCCCGGAAGGCCAGCAAGATTGAGCGACACTGTAAAAATATCAGCGAGATACATCGCCAACGGGTCGTCAAACTTTTCGCCAATCGGCCATGCGACACAAGGGCTCGTTGGTGTAATAATCACGTCAACTTTTTTGAATGCCTCATCAAAATCACGGCGAATGAGTGCTCGAACCGCCAGAGCTTTTTTGTAGTACGCGTCGTAATAACCAGCCGAGAGTGTAAAGGTGCCAAGCATAATGCGACGCTTCACCTCCGCGCCAAATCCTGCACCGCGCGTTTTTTTGTATGTATCCGTAAGTGTTTTTCCGTTTGAGCGATGACCGTAGCGAATCCCGTCATAACGCTCCAAATTTGAGCTCGCCTCGGATGGTTGCAAAATGTAATAAGTGGCTAGCGCATACTCGGTGTGAGGTAACGAAATCTCAATGACCTCCGCACCGTGCGACTCAAGAAGCTGAACGGCTTCATGCAAGCGTGACCCGACTTCATGATCCATGCCGTCAATAAAATATTCTTTTGGCAAACCGATTTTGAGACCGTTGATGTTTTCAAGTCTCAGGAGTTCTGCAATTGTCGTTTCTGGAAGCTCGACGCTTGTCGCGTCTTTTGAATCCTTCCCCTCAATCACCTGCAACAGAAGCGCCGAATCCTCAACGCTGTGCGTGAACACTCCAATTTGATCAAGGCTCGAAGCGAGCG
>JBBTQF010000053.1:0-17580 GCA_038065815.1 Patescibacteria group bacterium | reverse complement strand
ACTTGTGGCTGGAGAGTCGTTCTCTTCTGCTGAAGTTCTGGAGGATAAAGATGGCGTAGAAGGGCCGATGGTGGATTCGGATAATATTGAGGAGGATCCAGAGGCTGATGAAGATACGAAAGACTGGTTTATTGATGAGACAAAGAGTTAGTTATGGGATTTACACTGCGAAAAATTGACCAAGCTGGCGCGAGTTTTGGCGCCAAGCTCAAAGCTTTGCGACGCGATCGCGGTCTCAATTATGATCAGGTCGCAGAGGCAACCCGTTTGCCACGGCGCGTGATTGAGGCATTTGAGCTCGATGAGTTTTGTTCTCTACCGGACTCGGTTTATGCTCGTCATTTCCTAAAGACTTACGTACGGTTTTTGGGAGGGGACGAAGCTTACTTTCTTGACTGCTTTGATCACGCTCGTGGCACGTGTGACTTTGTGGATCCGCTTCTTCTGCCACGCAAGAAAGTTCGTCGCGCATGGTTTTTGGTGACGCCACGCATCTTTCGCTACGTCGCTTTGGGAGCTATTGGGTTTTTCATCTTGGGTTATCTTGGATTTGAAGTGCAGAGTATTATCACGCCACCGACAATTGAGCTTGTGACACCCAATGATGGCTACGCAACCGACAAAGCAACGATTGAGGTTGCTGGGCGCGTATTTGAAGAGGTCGAAGTGTATATTGATGGTGAGCAGATTTTGCTCAATCAAGACGGGACGTTTCTTGCAGAGGTTGATTTGGAGCGAGGGCTCAATTTAATCATGGTGGAGGCGAAAAAACGCTACTCGCGCTCGTCTACGCTTTTCCGTCGTGTAATTTTTGAAAAATCAGACGCGTTGTCCACACACATACGTTGACAAAAATGAATTTTCGTGGTGTAATGTGATTACAAACTCCAGTACTTCACAATAAGTGCTGGAGTTTTGCGTTTTTATTCATGCTGTGTGTTATAATGCCTCCACTTAAGGAGGCTATGGATCCATTCCTCAATGCCATTTTGGCTACAACGTCTGCCTTTCGGCCATAATCATTTCAAAATTTTTCGGCTTAACCTCCGGTTAAACCTTAAAATTTATTCAACGATTCTGTCTCGAAATTCAGCCGTTTCGCAACAAAAGCGCATTGAGGAACAGACCCATTAAGCCTTTTTTATTTCTATGACTAGCAAAATCGAAGAAGGGAAGAATAAAGCCGCCCTTGAGGCAATCAGCCAGATCAAGGAACGATTCGGGGACGGTTCGATCATGCGTCTTGGGGAAGCCAAGACGATGCAGATTGATGCCATCAGCACAGGCTGTCTCTCAATTGACCTCGCACTTGGCATTGGAGGCGTGCCACGCGGTCGTGTCATTGAGATTTTTGGTCCAGAATCCTCTGGAAAATCAACGCTGGCGCAACACATCGTTGCCGAAGTGCAAAAAATTGGTGGGATTGCAGCATATATTGACGCCGAGCACGCGCTTGATCCGGATTATGCCGAGAAAATCGGCGTAAAAGTTGATGAGCTCTTTATCAGTCAGCCTGACACAGGAGAACAAGCCCTCGAGATTGTTGATACCCTCGTGCGCAGTAATGGGGTGGATGTGATTGTGATTGATTCCGTTGCCGCTCTCACTCCAAAGGCCGAGATTGAGGGCGAGATGGGTGATCAGCACATGGGATTGCAAGCACGCCTCATGTCGCAGGCACTCCGTAAACTCGCTGGCATTATTTCAAAATCCAATACGACCGTGATTTTCATTAACCAAATCCGTCACAAAATTGGAGTTATCTTTGGAAATCCAGAAACAACGCCGGGTGGTAACGCTCTCAAGTTCTACGCTTCAGTGCGCATCGAAATACGTCGCGCCGCACAGATCAAACAAGCGGAACAGATTATTGGAAATCGTGTGAAAGTGAAAGTTGTCAAAAATAAAGTGGCGCCGCCATTCCGAGCCTGTGAGTTTGACATCATGTACAACGAGGGGATTTCGCTTGCAGGGGATTTGATTGACGTTGGGTTAAAGTTTGGCGTCGTCTCAAAGAACGGCAACTCGTATAGCATTGGTGAGGAAAAACTCGGTGTTGGGCGTGAGACTGCTCGCATGGCGCTTAGGGTAAATCCGAAACTTATGGCAAGCGTACGGAAACAAATCCTAGAAAAAGTCGAGGCTGGAGAGACTGGAATACCGGTCGCGCCAATGGGGGAAGAGGTTTGATTTTTTATCCAATTAATGGCAGGGTGTGTTTCGGAGGACGTCATGAACAAGGAGTTGAGTTTGCGTGAACTGCTTTTGAGCGACGTGTCACTTTGGACGATGAGGAACGGTGCTGGCATCCATCGCAATGAGTTCCTGCGGGCTCTTGCGAATCACGAGTGTGCCGAACGCATCCTCAAGCGCACGTTACCACTTGTTTTGTCCGAGCTCATCTGTGGCAGGCTCTCTGTTCAGCAAGGCTTGGTACAGGCAGGTTTTCTGACAGTTCAACTTGAAGGCGCCTCTGTTACCGGTGACGGTCGAGGCCTGAACTGCACGAGCGGAGTGAAGGCCGATGTCAATGAATCGTTCGTGCTCAAGCTTGCAGTACGTTTCGACGTTCAACCCGCGCGTGGGCCGTATCTTTTGCCTAGAGCAGTGTTTGTACGTTCACAGCGTATCGAGCAGGGTGCATGCAAGGAAAATGACGAGATCAGGTCGGAGCCCAAGCGCGGTGTCATCCGCTTTATTGATTACGCGGACGCGTTTGCTTCGATTCGTGCCGTACAGCAAAGCACGAAAGCAACGCTTACAACTGGCTTGATTGATGCAGTACTCACTGAGCATGTGCGCGTTCGAGGATGGAAGGTTCCATTTCAAGTGAGTGCCCTACGATTGAACATGGAAAAAGCTGAACTGCTCACCTGCCGTGGGGCGACCGCATCAAAAAAGAAACAGTGGATGCTTTCGGAGCTCTGCGAACAGCTTCTTACCAGACAGCCAACGCCACCAAGTCTGAATGCGGAGATTCTCGGTTTGTTGTCTGGACGTCTTAAGAAACACTGCGAACCGCTTTAGCAACTACGTATAACGCAATGCCCGCCTCGATTACTCGTGGCGGGCTCGACTTTTCCTCCGCTTGAAGCTGTAGGCATCACGATGTTACGAGAACGTCAGACCAACGCATTGCAAGCGTGAGGAGAGAGAATTTCCCTCGACTTGCGCCAAGGGTACACTCGCGACATTGATCAAACGCCATCGGACGCGCTACAGCTTCAAAAGGGGGATTGGATTCATAAAGTAGCATGGTTTTTAGGTCAGGTCAATCCAATTTAATGTGTGGATAACGGTCATTGACAGTCTGTCTTGACGTCTTTTATCCACAGTGGTATTCTCTTGGCACTTGTGACAGGCCGAAATTCCACGAACACTTCCTTTCGCGGGTTTTTTGCCCCGAAACGCGGTGTCTCGGACAATTAAATAGAACAGATTCCCTCTCCCCGTTAAGGGGTCTGGGACTTTTTTGTACTCCTATGATCTTCCGTCGAACTCCTCTCAAAGAGGCGTCGCGCCGTCGCTTCAATAGTTTTGTTGATGCGATTGAACTTCCAGACCTCATCGAAGTACAGATGTCGTCATACAAATGGTTTTTAGAGCAGGGCATTCGTGAACTCTTTGATGAAGTTAGTCCTGTGACAGACTTCATCGGCCGAGATCTTGAGCTTAATTTTTCAAATTACTACGTAGACGAGCCGAAGTTTGACGAGAATATTTCGCGTGAAAAAAATATTACCTACGAAGCGCCGTTGCGTGTGAAGGCACAGCTCGTAAATAAGCGCCTGAACCAAGTGAAGGAGCAGGAGATTTATTTGGGAGATTTGCCGATCATGACGCCACGTGGCACCTTTATTATCAATGGCATCGAGCGCGTGGTGGTGAGTCAGCTGGTGCGTTCTGCTGGTGCGTTTTTTACAGCCGAGGCTAATCGTGGTCGTCGTTACTATGGCGCAAAGATTATTCCAAACCGTGGTGCATGGCTTGAGTTTGAGACGGACGCTAAAAATGTAATTTGGGTGAAAATTGATCGTAAGCGCAAGGTGCCGGTGACGGCGCTTCTTCGCTCTTTTGGTTATGCTACGGATGAACAGATCATGGAACTCTTTAAAGACGTGGATACGCACCCAATGAATCGTTATATCGAGTGTACGATTGCCAAGGACGTTTCCAAAGACGAGGAAGAGGGGTTGAAAGAAGTTTATCGTCGTATTCGTCCGGGCGATCTCGCAACTTCTGACAATGCGCGCCAGCTTATTCACTCGATGTTTTTCAATTTTGATCGCTACGATTTGGGTAATGTTGGTCGTTACAAATTCAATTTGCGTTTTGGTCTACCGACGACCAAGGACGTTGTCGAGCCGACAGAGAATCGTATTCTGACAAAAGAAGACCTCGTTCTTATCGTGCGCGAGATTGTCCGACTTAATATTACGCAAGGAGATCCTGATGATGTTGACCATCTTGGCAATCGCCGTGTGCGCGCCGTTGGTGAGCTTATTCAGTCACGTTTCCGCGTTGGGCTG
Organism: Patescibacteria group bacterium; assembly: GCA_038065815.1. Classification (GTDB taxonomy): domain Bacteria; phylum Patescibacteriota; class Patescibacteriia; order UBA9934; family CAMTUG01; genus JBBTQF01. Next base: position 13,051 of record JBBTQF010000053.1, on the reverse strand, counting down.
GCGCGTATGGAGCGCATCATCAAAGATCGCATGTCAACACAGGACATCGAAAGCATTACGCCCGGTAAACTCATTAATGCGCGTCCTGTCATCGGTGCTGTGCGTGAATTTTTCATGAGCTCGCAGTTGTCACAATTCATGGATCAGACAAATCCGCTGGCCGAGCTTGAGCACAAGCGACGCCTCTCGGCGATGGGCCCTGGTGGCTTGTCACGTGAGCGTGCTGGCTTTGAAGTGCGCGACGTTCATCCGACCCACTACGGTCGGATTTGTCCGATTCAGACGCCTGAAGGTCCAAATATCGGACTCGTCGGCCATTTGTCGAGTTTTGCGCGCATTAATGAATATGGCTTTATTGAGACGCCATATCGTAAACTACGCAAGGTGGTGCAGGGGGACAAGATACGAGTACAACTTACGAATGACATTGAATACTTAAACGCGTTTTACGAGGAAAAACTCATCAGTATTCCAGCGACGACACCTGTTGATGAGGAAGGATTTATCTCGGTTGAATACACCGAGGCTCGTAAATTCGGAGAACCAAAGACGGTGCGCGCTGAAGAAGCGGATGTGATGGATGTCAGTAGCTCACAAGTCGTTTCTATAGGAACGGCTTTGATTCCGTTTCTAGAACATGATGATGCGACACGCGCCCTCATGGGAACGAATATGCAACGTCAGGCTGTACCATGCATTCGGCCAGAAGCGCCGAAGGTCGGTACTGGTATCGAGCGCCGTGCCGCGCGAGATTCCGGCCACATCCTTCTTTCTGATCATGATGGTGTGGTGTCTAAAGTGGACAGCAGTGCGGTTGAGATTACAGATAGCAAATCCAATATTTACAACTACGAACTTACGAAGTTCTTGCGTAGCAACGCCTCAACCGTTATCAATCAAAAACCGATTGTGGAAGCAGGGCAGAAAGTGAAAAAGGGAGATGTCATTGCTGATGGCGCGTCGGTTGATAATGAAGAGCTCGCGCTTGGACAGAATATGCTCGTTGCCTTCATGGCATGGGATGGCTATAACTACGAAGACGCCGTGATTGTTTCAGAGCGCATGGTGCACGATGATCGTTTCACATCAATCCACTTGGAGCATCTTACAATTGATGTGCGTGATACTAAACTTGGCTCCGAGGTCGTAACTAATGACATCCCGAATGTCTCCGAGGAAAAATTGAAGCATCTAGACATGGAAGGCATTATTCGTATTGGTGCGGAGGTGAAATCTGGTGATATTTTGGTTGGAAAAATTACACCAAAGGGTGAGACAGAACTTTCAGCAGAAGAGAAACTCCTGCGTGCCATTTTTGGAGAGAAAGCACGCGATGTGCGCGACTCTTCGCTCTACCTCGAACATGGCGGTCATGGCAAAGTTGTGGATGTACGCATTTTTTCGCGAGAAGAAGGCGATCGTTTGCCACCTGGAGTGATGAAGCAGATTAAGGTGACCGTCGCTGACCTTCGCAAAATTCAAGCAGGCGATAAGGTGGCCGGCCGACACGGAAATAAGGGTGTGGTTTCCAAAGTCGTGCCGATTGAAGATATGCCATTTACGGAAGACGGAACGCCGGTTGATGTGATTCTCACTCCGCTTGGCGTGGTGTCGCGTATGAACTTGGGACAGATTCTCGAGGTCCATCTGGGTCTTGCGGCAAACGCGCTTGGTTATCGCGTAGCTACGCCTGTGTTGAATGGAGTGACAGAGTTACAGATCCAAGACGAACTTGAACGCGCTGGATTTCCACGCTCCGGTCAGGTAACACTCTTTGACGGGCGCACTGGAGAGTCATTCGATCACGCGATTACGGTTGGCTATATGTATATGCTAAAACTCAACCATATGGTTGAGGATAAAATCCATCAGCGCTCGATTGGTCCGTATTCTCTCATCACCCAACAGCCACTCGGTGGAAAGGCGCAATTTGGTGGCCAGCGTTTTGGAGAAATGGAAGTCTGGGCGCTTGAAGCGTATGGTGCGGCGCATACATTGCAGGAAATTCTTACGATCAAATCCGACGACGTTCCCGGTCGCTCGAAAGCCTACGAGTCAATCATCAAGGGCGAACCGATTAAGAAAGTCAATATTCCAGAATCTTTTAACGTGCTCATTCGTGAGCTCAAAGGATTGTGTTTGGATGTTGAGCTCCTCAAAAACGGCAATCGCGTTGATCTGCCGGAAGAAGGAAAAGCATCTAAAAAATAAAGTCACATTTATGTTGCAAAAGCAAAACACGCTTAAAACCAGTGACTTTGATGCGATCCGTCTGCGCGTAGCATCTCCCGAGGCGATTCGTTCATGGTCGTTTGGCGAAGTACTAAAACCAGAGACGATCAATTATCGCACGCAAAAACCAGAAAAGAGCGGGCTCTTTGCAGAAGAAATCTTTGGGCCGTCCAAAGATTGGGAGTGTTATTGCGGTAAGTATAAGAAGATTCGTTACAAAGGTATTGTTTGTGATAAATGTGGCGTTGAAGTGACGCATTCAATCGTGCGACGTGAGCGCATGGGTCATATTGAGCTCGCGGCGCCTGTGACGCACATCTGGTTTTTGCGTGGCGTGCCGTCCAAGATCGGGACGATCCTTGATATGTCTGTAATGTCGCTTGAGAAAGTTGTGTATTTTGCGAATTTCATCATTACTGATGTCAATGAAGAGTTGCGCGAGCAGGCGATGGAACAGGTGAAGAGTGAGTATAAGAGTAAAAAGAAAATGATCGAGGGTGAGTACACCCGCGATCTTGGACGTTTGCAGGAAAAGTACGCAAGCGACGGTAAGAAACTTTCCGAAGAGGCAGAGCATTTGGCTTCGATCCGTGATCGTAAGATGGAAGAGCTTGAGGAAGATTTCTTGATTGTAGATCGTGAGCTCAAGGAACTACGTCCAATGAAAATTATTTCCGAGGCAACGTATCGTGATTGGTCGCTCAAGTATGGACACATTTTTGATGCTGGTATCGGTGCGGATGCATTACTCACACTTCTCAAACGTATTAACATTCCGGAGACAATGAAGGTGCTTGAGGATGCGCTTGAGAATGCGACGGCCACCAAGCGTGATCGTCTCATTCGTCGTCTGAAACTCTTGCGTAGTCTGAATGCCAATGGCCTTCAGCCAGAATGGATGATTTTGCGTGTACTTCCTGTTACGCCACCAGACCTTCGTCCGATGGTACCGCTTGATGGTGGACGTTTCGCAACTTCGGATTTGAATGATTTGTACCGTCGTGTGATCAATCGTAATAACCGTTTGAAGCGCTTGAATGAACTCACAGCGCCAGAAGTAATTAGCCGTAACGAGAAACGGATGTTGCAAGAAGCTGTTGATGCGTTGTTTGATAATTCCGCACGTCGTAGTAAGACAGTCATTGCGGCCACTGGCAAGAAGCGTCAGCTCAAGTCGCTAGCCGATGGACTCAAAGGCAAGCAAGGGCGCTTCCGCCAGAATTTGCTTGGAAAGCGTATTGACTACTCTGGTCGCTCGGTGATTGTTGTTGGACCTCACTTGAAACTCGACGAGTGTGGTATTCCGAAACTTATGGCCCTTGAGTTATTTAAGCCGTTCGTGATTGCCAAACTCATTCAGCGTGAATATGTTCACAACATTCGCAGTGCCAACCGTTTTATTGAGTCTGATCATGCGGAGGTTTGGGATATTTTGGAAGAGGTGACTAAAGATGCCTTTGTGTTTTTAAACCGCGCGCCAACTTTGCACCGACTAGGCATTCAGGCGTTCCGCCCAAGGCTTATCGAAGGCAAGGCAATTCAGATTCATCCTCTTGTCTGTGATGCCTATAACGCAGATTTCGACGGTGACCAAATGGCCGTGCACGTGCCACTTACGGAAGAGGCGCGTCATGAAGCAGAAGACCTCATGCTGGCAACGAAAAATCTTCTAAAGCCTGCCCACGGCTCGCCGGTGGCAACCCCTGGAAAGGATATTGCATGGGCCGTCTTCTACATGACCATGACGCACACCGAACCGGATGAGAAACATATGAAGTTTTTTCCGGACGCAACCTTTGCGATGTATGCGTATGAGATGAAGAAATTGGGATTGCAGGAATGGATGAAGGTACGTCTTCAAAATGGTGAGCTCGTGCAGACCACAATCGGTCGTGTGATTGTGAACAGGCATTTCCCGCAACGTATTGGGTTCATGAACAAGCCAATGGGAAAGAAGGAGCTAGGCGCCATTGTGCGCGATGTGATTGAGTTTTACGGACAGGAAACGGCCGCTAAGGTGCTTGATGATTTGAAAGAACTTGGCTTCCGTTATTCGACGCTCGCTGGGTACAGCTATGGGATGTCGGCGCTTCCGGAGATTCCAGAAAAGCAGGCGCTGATCGAAGAGGGAGAGCATCGTGTACGCGAAGTTGAAGATTTCTACGCGCAAGGCTTGCTCACTCAAAACGAGCGCCATGGACAGGTGATTAAAATTTGGAATGAGATTAAGGATCGGGTGGCGGAAATTGTGAAGAAAGCTCTCCCGAAAGACAGCTCGCCGTACACCATGATCGAGTCCGGCGCACGCGGACAGTGGGGCCAGATGACACAGACGATCGGTATGATCGGGCTCAAGACGAATCCGACGGGTGACGTTATTGAATTGCCTGTGAAGTCGTCATTTAAGGAAGGTGTGACTGTCTTGGAGTATTTCATTTCAAGTCACGGTGTGCGCAAAGGTTTGACCGACACCGCTTTGCGTACGGCCAACGCTGGCTATCTTACGCGCCGTTTGGTGGATGTGTCGCAAGATGTGGTTGTGCGCGACGCAGATTGTGGAGACACCCTCGGTGTGCTCCTCACGAAGAAGGAATCAGATGAGATCGGCGAGCCGTTGCTCATTCGTATTCTTGGTCGCTATGCGCTTGATGACATCAAGAAGCCTGGCGGACGCAAGGTGGTTGTCAAAACTGGTGATCTCATCACACAAGAACACATTCGTAATTTGGAAGTCGCGGGTGAAGAATTGCAGGAAGCGCACGTGCGTTCTCTTATGTCGTGTCACGTGCGTCGCGGGGTGTGTCAGAAATGCTATGGGTATGACCTTGCTTACAACCAGCTTGTGAAGCTCGGCACTGCTGTTGGAATCATGGCGGCGCAGTCAATTGGTGAACCAGGAACACAGCTTACAATGCGTACGTTCCACACTGGTGGCGTGGCCGGAAAAGACATCACGCAAGGGTTGCCTCGCGTTGAGGAATTGTTTGAAGCGCGTCAGCCGAAGCAGAAAGCTGTTATGGCCGAAGTCGCTGGCAAAATTGAAATTGAAAAGATGGAGCGTGAAACCGTGCAGGTTCGCACAGGAAGGAAGATAATTGATATGAGCCCGGGGCAGAAGATTATCAAGATTAAATATATCGGCATGGACGAGGTACGTTATTTGGCTGGTCGTGGCGCCGAGTTCAGCGTCAAAACTGGAGAGTCTGTGCGCGCGGGTGATGTGATTGCTGTGCGTTCGGACGGAGAGAAGGTGCTTGCGGAGATGAACGGCACAGTCAAAGTCGAAAAAACCGCGGTAACTATCATTGGCGAGACCGAGAAGATTCGTGAGTATATCATTCCGCCTGGAATAACGCTGTACGTCAAGGATGGCGACGAGGTGCAAGCTGGTGATCCACTCACGGAAGGTAATATGGACTTACAGCTGTTGTTCAAGCACAAGGGTCGCGAGGCGGTCCAGCGTTATCTGTCTAAAGAGATTCAGTTTATCTATGCCTCGCAAGGACAAAAAGTTAATAACAAGCATATCGAGGTGATTGTTCGTCAGATGTTCAGCCGTGTGTTCGTTACGGATCCGGGCGACACAAATTTGTTACCTGGTGAAGTGGTGGAAAAAGCAACGTTCCTCGAAGAGAACAGTTTAGCAAAGGAAAATGGCGAAAAAGAGGCGGTCGCCGAAGAGTTGTTCTTGGGCATCACTAAAGTCGCTCTCTCGACAGATTCGTGGCTCTCATCCGCATCCTTCCAAGAGACGGCGCGCGTGCTTATAAATGCCGCTGTTACTGGCAAGATAGACAAACTTGCCGGACTCAAGGAAAATGTGATTATTGGACGTTTGATTCCAGCCGGTACTGGTTTTGGTCATCAAGAGAAACATGAAGAAGAGCCAACTTTGACACGTGCAGACGTGGAGAGTCTGGCCATGAGTGAATAACGACACCAAGAGTATGATGCGCATCATCATGGGGATTGATCCGGGGCTTGGGCGAACCGGCTACGGAGTGATTCAGGAGGATGGCGGTGTGCTCACAGCCATAGATTTTGGTTGTGTGCTCACGCAGGTACGTGGCCCGATTGGCGCGCGACTTGTTGAACTCTACAATGATCTTGTGGAACTCATGGAGAATTATCAACCAGATCTCATCGTCATCGAAGATCTCTATTTTAACAAGAACGTTACCACTGGCATTCAGGTAGGCGAAGCGCGCGGGGTAATTTTGCTTGCGAGTGAGCAGTTACAAATTCCGGTAATCAGCTTTACGGCAACGCAGATGAAGAATGCTGTGACTGGTTCTGGAAAGGCGACAAAGTCGCAAGTGGGGCAGATGGTTAAGAGGCTTCTCAAGTTCACCGTTAAACGCGCCATGAAGGATGATACGACTGATGCCCTTGCGCTTGCAATTTGTGGCAGTACAATTCGCACAAAATAAAATTAGCCCTGCAAAGATTCAGGACTGCTTGAACAAGATTCGGATAAATTTTGAAAAACACGGTGAGACGTGCAGGTCGCCTCGCCGTGTTTTGCAATTTCGCGAGGCGCATTGTTTGGAGGCGGCCTTGCTTGTTGCCTCGATTCTACGAGCACAAGGGCAGCGACCGCTTGTGGTGCATCTAGCGGCTAAAAATCCGGATGATGATCATGTGATCGCTGTATTTCGTAGGGGCAAGTATTGGGGAGCAATCTCGAAATCCAATCACGCGGTGTTGCGTTATCGTGAGCCGATTTATCGTACCATTCGTGAGCTTGTGATGAGTTATTTTCACGAATACTTTTTGCAGAGTAACAGAAAGAAGACACTGCGGTCGTACACACGACCGATCAATTTGTCTCGATTTGATTATTTAAAATGGGAGACAGCCGATGAGGATTTATGGGAGCTCTCTGATGCTCTCACAGACGCTCCGCATTTTCGCATCCTCACACCAGCTCAAGTTCGAGGTTTACGTTTGGCCGACAAGATCGAGCGACGAGCCGGCGAGCTTATTGAATATATTATTTGACCTGATCAATTCGCAGTTTGGTGCCACCTGATCCATTCCAAGTGGTGATGAGTTGATTGCCTATGAGCATGATGGGGTCAGGTCTGTGATCTGTGATTCGATCAACCTTGGATGCGCCCATCGGCCAGCTTCAACTTTTTTGGCAGGTTGTACGGTATTTTTTGATGGATGCATTGACGAAAACGTGTTTTTGTACTAGCGTTAGTGACGGAGGAATAATCAAGTGGCCGACAAGATTAGTGTGCTAATGGCAGTGCTTGCCGATCTTCGTAAGATGTCCGCTGTGGCGGAAGTTGCGAGGAAGGACGCACAGCACGAGGCGAATCAACAATCGAGCGCAATGCAGTCGCGGTATGACACGTTCCGTGAAGAAGGGCAGTACCTTGCCGGCGCACAAAATGTGCGCAAGCTCGGACTCGACGCGCAGATCGCGAGTTTTGAAGCGTTTCTGACGGAATGTCAGAAACGTCCCGTAGTGATGGATACCGTATGCGTCGGATCGCTTGTAACGATCGCGGATGATGACGAGGAAGGGGAGAACCTCTACCTGCTTGTTCCTGTGGGCGGTGGCATCATCCACGATGGCGTCATTGTAGTGAGTTACGAGGCTCCCATCGCGCAGGTGATGTTCAACAAGCGTGAAGGTGATGGGTTCATCATTGTCACAAAAGGGCGTGAACGACACTTTACCATCGTAGAGGTGACCTGATGCGTCCTCTCGCTGTACACATCATTGGGAATACGTGTGTGGGAAAAAGCACGTTGGGTCTAGCGCTTGCGGAAGAGTTTGGCGGTACGTACGTGTCGTTCGGCGATCGGAAACGCATGCACATTCGTGATGGTACAGATCTTGGTCGCGCCATTAATGACGCAGTGTCTGCGGGCGTACCGATTGCACCGTCACTGTGCGTCATGCTCATGCAGGATGCACTAACGACTGGTTGGAACTTCTTGTCGGGATGCCCGATCTCGTTGGAAGAACTTAAAAGCCTCAACGCTGTGTGCGAGACAGTCTGCGCGTTACATCTGTGCGTGGAAGAAGATGTGCTCTACAGACGCTTCATGCAACGCGGAGTGTGTCCATACTGCCATCGAACTGGAACCCGTGGTGCGTGGTGTCCGAATCACGATGTTGCGCTCGGTCCACGTATCGACGCAACGCAAAGCGAATGGGTAGCGCGTCAGCGGCTGTACCATGATCGTATTGCACCGTTTGCAGCAGTGTTGGCAACGCGCGTACCTGTGTGGGAAGTCATGGTCGGCAGCATGAATGTGTCACAAATTGTCGCAAAGGTAGCGATGTGGATTCATCAACGAAGTGTCCAATGAAATGGCGTGTCACAATGCCAGCGTTACGGATCAAGGTAACGGGAGCGTGCAATCGTACATGTCACTTCTGTCACGAAGAAGGAGACATGCGAGGAATTGACAGTGTGCAACCAGATACTCCGTTTCTCGAGTGTGTAACGGCGCTCCGTGATGCGACTGGTATCGATCGTGTAATGTTTTCTGGCGGTGAGCCTACCATTCACCCGGCAATTCTTGATCTCGTGGCATGCGTCTCCGCCCCGTTGATGTCGTTGACAAGCAACGGTATCACGCTACATGACGAAGATTGGTGGCGCCGCGCGAGGACTGCAGGACTCTCCAAAGTAATCTTCAGTGTTCACGACGCGACTGTACAGTCGTTCCAGGCACTGGAGTCGACACCGCGCGCGGCAGGATGGGCGCTCCGCGGACTCAATGCACAACAGGCAAATATCATCAACGCAGATAAGGCAGGCATCAGCGTTCGTGCGAATGTTGTCGTGTACGATGGTGCAGACAACGCATTGCGCGTCATCAAAATGTTGCGCGCACTGCCCGTGGCGCTCGAGATTCGTCTCCTGAATGACCTTTCGAATGTGGTGCAGACCAAGCGGGAGATTGACGCGGTCTGTGCGGTACTTGAAGCGACGCACGTTGGAACGGAACGCCGCGCAGGTACGTCGAATGTTTCCACGCAGATGCGAGGAAGTGATGGTTTTATGTTCAGTGTTAAGTTGAGTTACCCGTACTTCTTTGATGCAGTGTGTGGTTCGTGTACCATGAAGAGCGAGTGTCTTGAGGGTTTTTACGGCCTTCGACTGGAGAGGCGTGGCGGCGAGTATACGGTGCGACTTTGCATCTATAAGCAGACGGCGGATTTGCTCATGCCGTGGCGTGAGTTTCTGCAGACTGATCTCGCGGCACGCATGCGTGACCTTTATCGGAGCGAGCTCGAAAAAACGTAGTTTTCGCCCAGGCCTTGCCCTGGGCGATTTTTTTCTTTATGATGGTGCTGTATGAAAAATCGTGAAGTGGAAATTCGTTTCCGCCTTGACGTGTCGGATCGAGCGCGTATGCTCACCGCACTTACTACGAAGGGATGGACACCGGTGGCGTCGTCGCAAACCGACGTGTATTTTTGTAGTGCGTCGTTTGTGGACGAAGGTCGCACGAAAGAATGTCCGTATGTTGTTCGTGTAAGAACGCAAAATGGTAGCGGGAAAGTTGCCTATAAATCGTTTACAGGTGACGGTTCGTGGGTGGAAATTGAGTCCAGTGTCGGGGATCCTTTAGCGATGCAAGATATCCTCGCGCATATCGGGCAACGTGCGTATCTGACGATCTGCAAAAATCGTATGAGTGGTCGTATTGGTGATATAGAAATAAACGTGGATGACATTGATGGGCTTGGGACGTTTGTGGAAATGGAGCTTCTGTCACCCGACGTTGAAGCCGCGCGTGCAACACTGTGCGTTCATGCAAAAGATCTTGGCTTGCATACCGAACATATTGTGACAGAAGGTTATGTACAACTTATAGAAGCGACGTTACGCCCCTAAAAAAGTGGGGTCATGTTATCGCACTCTTCGTCTTGCGGACAAAATAGAGCGACGAGCCGGCGAGCTTATTGAATACGATCAATCCGTAGTCTCGCGCCACCCGAGCCGTCCCAAGTCGTGATCAGTAGATCGCCGATAAGAGTCATGTGCGGACGATGCTCGGTTGTGGCCTCTTGCAAAACCTCTCGTGATAGTTCATTGCCATTCGCATCAAATACGAATCGTACGATTGATCCACCATCATCAGAGAGAGGTTCTCCCGGATTTTTTGGAGGCGGAAGTGCGCCACGCGGATAACTTTCTGTAACGCGCGTGGTTACGATGAGCGATCCGTCAGGGAGCTCAACGGCGCTCGTCATCGAAACATTTGTCTCATCATCATCCACGAGCATTGTTTGCTTTACAAACTTCCAGTCATTATCATAGTCGAGTTTGTATAATGGACTCTGCTCTAGATAGTTGAGTGTCTTACCAGCGATTACGCTGAAGCCATTCTCGGTTCGATAAGCGCTTGACCCATTGCCGTGCCGTGTTGAGCCACCGCCAATATCAATTGTCTCTTTGAGAGTACCATTGAGATTCATGCGAAACAGGCGATGGCCATAGTCCGGCCTGAAGTGACCGACCGTCACGCCATCGGCCTCATCCACGAGGAAGAGATCGTTGGTTGGGATTGAACTGTTCCTGGTAATGTTTGTGAGGCTCACACGTTCGAAGTTCGTATCGAGTTTGAGCAGATAGCTCGCATTTGCTTCCTGTACCGAGAAGGCGATCCAATGATAGTCGTTCGTAAAAATATGCCAGTGATCGGCAACGCGCGAACCACCGATGTCGCTTGAGCTCACAACGCGCTTCCATGTAATCTCACTTCTTGGATTCTCGAGATTCAAGCGCCCCATGTAGATCGAACCATCGCGCTCGGTCGAAAGGGCTGGATCCGCCTCACCATCATCAATGACAAATAGCCACATCGGCGCGCCGTTGACGCTGAATGTGTCCGTGAGCTCTGTGAAGGTAGTTGTGACAGTTTCGTCTCTATTTTTCGTGGAGTCTTCGGTCGTTGTCGTGGAGACGCATCCGGCACCAAGCAGAAGTATTGGGACAAGGCTGATTAGAAATTTCACAAAATTAATCTTAGGAACCTCTACAAAAGTCCATTTCGTCTGCAACTTCATCTGTTCGGTCATAATCGTCTCAAACTTTTTCGGCTTAACAACAGTTAAACCTCAAAAGTTATTTAACGATTCTGTCTCGAACATCTGAAGTTTCGCCTTGAAAGCGACTTTTGCAGAGGTCCCCTTATTATATATTCTAACCACTCTCTTTACAAAGAGCTTTGGATTCGCTATATTTTCCACGCCTTGAGATCGGCTCAAGACATCGGGCCGTAGCGCAGTTGGTAGCGCGCCTGTTTTGGGAACAGGAGGTCGTGGGTTCAAATCCCACCGGCCCGACCACTTTTATGCCATTTGTCTCACGAGCTGGAGAAAAGTTAGAGTACGCACTTAACACTTTTGGCGTGGATATTGCCGGAAAAATCTGCGCCGATTTTGGGGCATCAACTGGGGGTTTCGTTGATTGTCTTTTGCAACATGGCGCTACGCGCGTCTACGCGATCGAGCGAGGCTATGGTGCGCTTGAGTGGTTGCTCCGTAACGATCCGCGTGTCGTTGTGAAGGAGCGTACAAACGCGATGCATGTTGAACTACCAGAGCGTGTGGATTTCATCACCATTGACACGAGTTGGACTAAGCTCGCAACGATCGTGCCGAACGCTCTGAAGAATCTCAAACCAGATGGAGAGATTATCGCTCTCGTGAAACCTCATTATGAAGCAGAGGCGCGTGAGCTTCGGCAAGGGAAGCTTCCAGAGGAAAAAGCGCCAGAAGTTCTGGCGCAGGTAATTAGAGAGCTGGAGGGGATTGGGCTTCAGCTTCTCGGAGAGACAACCTCACCGATCGTTGGCAAGAAAGGCGCGAATGTTGAATATCTCATTCATTTAAATACGCGGGTATAGTATAACGGCTATTACTGGTGATTTCCAATCATCAGACGCGGGTTCGACTCCCGCTACCCGCTCCAGAAAAAATCATCACTTCCGTGGTGATTTTTTCTTGTAAAAAAGGAAGAGCGATCCGACTGCGTGTCGTATCGCTCATGACTATCCGTTTCTCATTTGTCAATCATGACGACGCAATTTCGTCCGTTCTTTTTTGCCATGTAGAGAGCTTTGTCAGCTCTTGCGATCGTATTTCCGAGGGTCTCGTTGGATTGGTTAAGTGTCGCCATCCCGATCGAGACGGTCACGCGTACGAGGCCGATCGTTTTGTTTTCGATCGCGCTACGAATGCGCTCGGCAAGGATCGCGCCGTTGCCACGACCAAGAACGATAATCTCTTCACCACCCCAGCGCGCGGCAACGTCGTTCTCACGCACGCTTTCCATCACCGTTTGGCCGACGACCGACAGGACTTCATCGCCTTTTGAGTGACCGTAGGTGTCGTTCACGCGCTTGAAGTGGTCTAGGTCAATGAAGAGGATGAAAATCTCTGCGTTGATAATGCGTCTGACTTCTTTCTCCGTCGCAATCAGACGATCCTCGAGGAACCTGCGGCTGTAGAGCCTCGTCAGCCCATCGAAGATGATCTCATTTTGGAGTTCCTTGTTCCTCTTTTCCAGCTCTTCGATGCGTCGCCATTGCTTGAGCCTCTTGATGTAGTTGAAGATCAGAACCAAGAGTATACCGACGAACAGTAGGTACACGGACATTGGGTGTTGTGACATGAGTTCTCCGAGAGACTTGGACTGCTTCTTTTACGCCAAATCTATATTTCTGTCAATATAGTCGGTGATAAAAAGAAAAAATCCGACACATCGGATTTTTTCTGGTGCCGGCCCCCAGAGTCGAACTGGGCACGCCTGCCTCTTCAGGGCAGCGCTCTACCGATGAG
>JBBTQF010000052.1:0-3656 GCA_038065815.1 Patescibacteria group bacterium | reverse complement strand
TCTTGCAATGTCTTTGCAAGAGCTAACAGAGTACTGCATGAGGAGGAGGGAGGGGTCATGAGTGTGATTCCCTTTGTGAAATTAAATCAGAAAGAATTTTCACCATCGCGCTCCGTAAACCAGAGATATCATCAAGCCTTACTCCATGCTTCCCCCATACATCACTAAAAATGCCAGTCTCTTCAATGATCTCCGGCACATGATGAGCCTTATGCCCGCCCTGCTCATCTACAAGCGGATCGAGATCTTGATACAACGATCCTGGAATCCTAATACCCTTTGCGTGAACGCCTTTTATAGCGTGGAGTGCCCTGACGATAGTCCCCGACTCTTTGGCGGTCGCAGTCTCGCCGTCTGTCACCTCAATGATGACCGATACGGCCTTTTGGTTTTTCAATGCCTCTATATTTTCTGGAAGCTCAATTTCCTTCTGAATCAAACGCAGAGCTTCTGCATCCTGCGTTCCACCCATGTCCGTTTTTTCAATGTCAAGCAACGCGCGCCACAACCTTTTTTCAAAATCAAGACTGTAGATATCAATCCGCTGTTCTTGAGATTCACGTCCTGAACGGAGAAACAGTTCTTCAGCATTAGTTCCGAATCCCACGAGTCGAAGATTTATATCAATTGCGGAGCTCATTTTTTCTTCATCATCGGAGGCAACGTCTTTATTCCTCTTTAATTGAACTAAACTCATCACAATGGCATACGCCGCTTCTTGTGTCGCGCGCCTCTTATCGCGATCCATGCTTCCGGAAAGATCAAGAGCGATGGAAAGATCAATTTTGCTCGGTTCAATTGTCTCGGACACCGCGTGACTTGTATCACGCAGGAATATGCGCAACCTGTCTGGGGCGGTTATAAATTGAGGAAGTTGCTTAATAAACTCTCCGATGGACACGTCTTTTCCACTTGGGTATCCGCTTTGAGTCTCCCATTGCTCAATCTGCGTTATAGTAAAAAAGACCTCCCATAAATCAACAAGGGTTGGAAATACTGGATCTGCGCGTTCACGAATCTTGCGCATGCTATCAATTTCTTCCTTCAAAAATCCAGCTTCTGCCATCTTACCACTAAACCGTTTATCCGCATTCCGTTGTGCATGTCCTTTACCGCCTTCTCGTGAACGTTTCATATCCTCACCCATCTTCTTAATCTCGCCACTGCATGGATTCGCATCTCCTAAGTCAATCGGATCAATGATCTCTTTCACTTTTCCAGTCCGAATATCCTCCTCAAGAAACCGCTCAAAGATTGGCTTGGCTGTCCGCTCTAATCTGGAAAGAAACTTGCGCAATGGTAATGATGGATCAAAAAAAGAACGCGCGAATTCATAAAAACTCTCGTGAGTTTTTCCAAGATAGACGAACGGCTGTTCAAGCACAGTAGCAACGTCCTCATCAATTTCAACATGCGCATCAGGCAACATGACACGACGCAAGACGGCAGAATTGAACTGTGCATATTTTGGACCACCGCGCATGTCCGATTTTACATGTTTCTCATACATGCCCGGACGAGGATTTGATCCCTCCTGCTTCTTTTGAAAACGCGGATTGCGCGCCTCCACAATGGCATTGTCGTTTATGTCAAAAAAAACGTTATAAAAATTCTTCCACGCCGTTTCAATAAACTCACGAGTCTCGTCCGGCGCTTCTTGAGAGCGTTTCTTTATAAGATCAAAGATCTCCAGATATGCATCTGGGTCTTCTGCCAACTGCGCAAAGTGTCCGATCTCATGAAAAAAGAGGTAGTCCTGCTCAAGTTCGCTCATTGCCATGCCTTCAATAAGACTTGGACTGATCAATATCTCTCTTCGGACATGATCAAAAGTAAATGTAGAGATCGTTGGATCAATGCGTAATCCAAAACCACTGCCACCCAACATAACTTGTCCAACTTCAACACGTTTTCGATAACGCTCCGCAAGTTCCACTGTCTCTAACGACGTATTTATCTGTTCACCGGACATCATTGGATCAATCGCGGCCATTCGTTCATCTTTCATATCATGAGGCGCTCCCTTCAGGAGCTGTAACTTTCGCCTGTGCAGACTCACCGCATATCGTCTCGAGGAGCTCTATAATCCTATGCAACGGATCCTCTTTTAACTCTCTTTCTAAGATCGCAATTTCGGCTTCCATTTCAGAGGTATTTTTTTCCATCTCTTGTTGTCTCAACTGCTCTTTGGCACTAATACGAGTACCCTCGTCTGAAGAAACCAATTTTAAATCCTCATAACTTGGTACCTCCATACCAGAGAAGGCCTCTACAACATCGTCAGTAGAATAGTGCCTAAGTTTTGGCGCGCCTTCCTTTGGTTCAGACACACGATCGAGCCCACCGATGCGCCATGTAGTCGGATCAACATCAACTTCGTTCCACGATTCACCATCAAACATTCCGCCCCAGTCCTTAAAGAGGTAGAAAAGTTGTGCCGCCTCCTTTGGCGCGATAACTGACGCTGGACGAATAATGTTCTGGAAGACGTACCAATTCAACGGTTTTGTAAATCCATCAAGTTTCCACTCACGAGTCACCTGATTCAAATTACGGAACGAAGGAAATATCATCTCAAACTTAAATGAAGAGACGCCTTGCGTGACTGGAGAATCAAGCCCCAATGAGCGGAAATCCTTGCCTGCAGAAAGTTTTTCAATCAAGGCGATAACTCTTGAAAAATTCCAGATTTCGTCAAGTGCGTGCTCCGGCGCAACAAGATTTCCCTTAGTGTCTACCAGATGAGTGAGGTTGATCTGGAAAAGATTGCGATTCGGCTCGGACGTTTTACCTTCTTTGATCTCATCATTAGTCAGCGTTGAGTTATGAAACGACTTGTCTATCTCCTGTGGCGGATAGGAATACTCAACAATACCCGTAAGAATACGGTTGACGAGCGCAGGGTCGAGTTTTTGACGCTTCAAATAAGCCTCACCAACGTTGCCTGTAAAAATTACGCCGAACCCTTCCTTCACAACAAACTCCTCAACTTTGTCACCAATCGTGATGTTCCCTTGCGAGCCGGCCTTCACGGATAATAAATTATTAAGAACAGCAAGAGTTTCTGGCGGAAGATAATTGAACTCATCAATAACAACGATCCTTCCCTCTTTGGCGGCCCTTGCGACAGATTCAAACACACGTTTTGTGATCATGAAAGGCGTAGCGGCCCTTTTCTCAAGGATGTTTTTAATCATCTGTTTTCCATGCTTTAACTCTTCTGGTGTTACATCAGGATTCTCCTTTTGATACTGCTCCTGCGCTTGTATCACAAGTCTCGGGACATCCGATACCTCAATGGAATCAACCGCGATACCCATTCGAAACAGCAGGTCCTCGGGCGTCATTTTGCTGTGTGCACTCACGAACTCAAACTTGCCATCAGAAGAGAGTTCTTTAGCCATCTTCTTTGCGGCAACCGTTTTTCCAGAACCTGTAGGACCCAAAAGAACGACAACGCCATTTGTCCCTTCCATTTTTCGACGAACGTCCGCCATCAGCTTCTCCGTATATGAACGAAGCCACGGCGTTTCCATAATCCCGTCCTTTTCAAACTGCCTTTTGAGGTTGCGCAACTCCAAAAGCCAGAAGGCCTTAAACGCTTCAGGACTCTTGCGAGATTCTTGAGCAATCGCCTCTTCAATTTTGGCTGGTAA
>JBBTQF010000051.1:0-15089 GCA_038065815.1 Patescibacteria group bacterium | reverse complement strand
GTCCAGATTAGCGCGACAGGTAGCGGTTGCCATGCCGCAATGGTGGCAATGCCAAGACCACCGAGCGAGACGTGCGCCATTCCATCAGAAAACCAAGACAAGCGCCTCAAGATAATAAAACTCCCAAGGCCGGCGAGCAGAAGCGCAAGTGCTCCACCGATTAGAAGTTGTTGGACGAGTTCGTTCATACTAACGCGATTTCTGATTTACAGACGTTCCTAATGATGATGTGGACGATGATGTTCATAAAAGTTGGCCTCCGTGCCAAAGAGTCGTTTGAGTGTTGCCTCGTTGAGAGCTACCTTTGGAGCACCGTGACAGATGAGTTCTCGATTCACGCAGATGACTTGCGTGAAGGTGCGCGCGATGATGTCAATCTCGTGTGTGATGAAGAGGATCGTTGTGCCATGATGTTCGTTCAGTCGTTTGATGATGTCCAGAAGCGTTTCCTCGCCAGCAATGTCTATGCCAGCGTTCGGCTCATCCATAAAAAGAAGATCTGGGCTATTTATGATCGCCTGCGCGATCAGCACGCGCTGTAGCTCGCCACCAGAGAGTTCACCTAAACGTTTGTGAGCAATGTTTGCTCGCAATCCGACCTCGGAAAGTTTGTGCGTTAGTGTCTTCTCTTCGCGCGCCTTTTCGGAGCGAAGGCGTAAAAATTCGAGCACGGTCATCGGAAACTCTTTATCAAACTGAAAGCGTTGGGGTACATAGCCGATGCGATCGCGCACCTCATTGATTGATTTGTCAAAGACTAAAATTTCGCCTTCATCCGCTTTTTCCAATCCTAAAATCGTACGGATGAGCGTGGTTTTGCCAGATCCGTTTGGCCCGATGATGGCAACGATCGCGCCTTTCTCAATATCAAATGAGATCCTGTTGAGCACACGCTCGGATCCGAATTGCACGACAAGGTCTCGCACGGAAAGAATGGGGCGCGCAGTGACTGACATAATAGTCTTATTGTGACAGGACAAAGAAGAGCGGTCAATCCTGTGATACAATCATTCTATATGTTTCGTAAATTTTTTATAGTGGTCGCGTTACTTTTGTTCCCGCTCACGGCATCCGCGCAAGAAACTTCGGCACGCGGGCTCGTGCAAAAAATAATTGAGGAAGTTGCGACGGAGAGCGAAAACTATCAAATTCTTGATGTCCTTGTACAAAGTGGTGAGTTTGCCGGAGAGATCGTGCAAGTCAATACACGCGATCCATACTTGGCGCAAGTGCCGTATCGTGTTGATGTCGGGAATCGTGTTGTATTGCAATTCAGCACAACACCAGACGGCAGTCTTGATGTGTACCTCTCCGACGTCGTGAGGACAAGAGCGATGTTGTGGATTGTATTGGTGTTTGTGTTTGTGACGCTTGTTGTGGCGCGACGGCGCGGATTCATGTCACTCCTGTCGCTTGCCATTACATTTCTAACGTTGTTTGGTTTTGTACTGCCTCTCATTTATCGCGGTGTCTCACCTGTGTTGGTGAGCGTCGTCGGAGCATGGGTAATTCTTGCTTCAAGCATGGTGTTTTCGCATGGTCTGCGGCGTAGTACGTATGCGGCGTTTGCTGGTACGGGAGCTGGACTCATCCTAATCGTAATTCTTTCTGATATTTTTATCCGCGTGACTCATTTGTCCGGTCTCACAAGCGAGGGCGCGATGTTTTTGACACTGGAGGCAGGCGTTGGCGTGCCGGCTGGCATTCTGCTTGCAGGGTTTATTCTTGGCGCGACCGGCGTGCTTGATGATGTCGCTGTGACGCAGAGTGAGGTCGTGTTCGAGCTGAAGGAAGCGAATCGCAATCTGCCATCACGCGAGCTTTATGTTCGAGCGATGCGCGTTGGCCAGCATCACATTGCCTCGGTCGTAAACACATTAGTCCTCGCCTACGCAGGTGCCTCGCTCCCACTGTTACTTCTCTTCATCACCGATAATCCATTGCCACTTGCGGAGCTCATCAACACAGAACCGATTGCCGAGGAAATCATTCGTACGCTCGCCGGCACAATCGGGCTCATTCTAACAGTTCCGCTTACGACATGGTTTGCCTCTTTGCTGGCAAAACGTTAAACTCTTGTTGATATGCGTTACTCAAAATTGTTCGGCAAGACAAACAAAAATGCTCCACACGAGGCTGACTCGACGAACGCGCGATTTTTGATTCAGGGTGGTTTTATTAATCAGCTCGCTGCTGGTATTTTCACTTATCTTCCGCTTGGGTTGCGCGTGCTACGCAAAGTACAGAAGATTGTGCGTGATGAGATGGATGCGGTTGGAGGGCAAGAGATTTTGATGCCGGCGCTCATTCCAAAGCAACTGTTTGAGACAACACAGCGTTGGGATTCGATTGACGTATTGTTCAAGCTTGAAGGCGCTGGTGGGAAAGAGTTTGCGCTTGGGGCAACACACGAGGAAGTGGTGACGCCACTCGCGCAAGCTTGTGTGAAGTCCTACAAGGATCTGCCAGTTATGGTTTATCAGATTCAGGATAAGTTTCGTAATGAGGCGCGCGCGAAGTCAGGACTTTTGCGCGGTCGCGAGTTTTCGATGAAGGATCTCTACTCGTTTCACACATCTCAAGAAGATCTCGAAGCGTATTATGACAAAGTGCTTGAGGCTTATTTGAAAATTTTCCAGCGTTGCGGACTTGACGCGATTGTCGCGGAAGCCTCTGGTGGCGTGTTCTCTAAATACTCGCACGAGTTTCAGGTGGCCACGCCAAACGGTGAGGATATCATCTACCTGTGTGAGGATTGTCGTTACGCGCAGAATCGTGAAATTGCGATTATGAAGGAAGGGGATGTATGTCCGAAGTGTCAGAAGGGAAGCATTAAAGAGGTGAAGGCGATCGAAGTTGGCAACATCTTTAAGTTAAGCACTCGTTTTAGTGATCCGTTTGATTTTACTGTTACTGGCGAGGATGGGTTACAAAAGCCTGTCATCATGGGTTGTTACGGCATTGGACCTTCGCGTGTCGCAGGGTCCATCGTTGAGGTGCATCATGATGAGCGTGGTATTATCTGGCCGAAATCCGTCGCGCCGTTTGATGTGCATTTGGTGAGTCTTGGCGCCAGGGATGAACATGTGGCCGCGCGAATTCTCGATGCGACTCAATCATTGTACGAAGATTTTGAGCGTTCTGGGATTGAGGTCTTGTGGGATGATCGAGATGCCTCGCCTGGCGAAAAATTCGCTGACGCAGATTTGATCGGCATCCCATTGCGTCTCGTTATTTCCGAGAAAACGCTTTCCGCAGATTCCGTCGAATGGAAAGAGCGCAATAGACCTGACGCTCACCTTGTGCCACTTGTAGATGTGAAGAAGGAGGCGAAGTTATTCTAGGGTGTACGCGACCTTGCGTTTGCCTTTTAAGGCGTCCTTGAGTGCCTTTCCGGCTTTGAACTTTGGAACCGTGACAGATGGAATATCAATGGACTCGCTTGGCTTTTGTGGATTCACGCCTTTGCGCCCAGCGCGACGTCGTGCCGAGAACGTGCCAAATCCAGCAATGGTCACCTCGCCACCAGCGACGAGCTCGCTGGTGATGATGTCCTCAAACAGGGCTACAATTTCTTCCGCGGTTTTTTTAGGCAGATGCAAATGGTCGGAAATTCGCACGGCAAGTTCTGCTTTGTTCATACTGGATGTAGATAATTTCTCTCATTCTAGCACTATCGTGCATACTCCACAATGCGCGTCTCACGAATCACTGTTACCTTAATCTCACCCGGATACTGCAGTTCAGACTCAATTTTTTTGGCGATAGATTTGGCGAGCTGGTAGGCGCTGTAATCATCAATTTTTTGCGGTTCAACAAATACGCGAATTTCACGCCCCGCCTGAATCGCGTATGCCTTTTCAACTCCATCAAACGACGTAGCTGTCTTTTCGAGCTCTTCCAAACGCTGGACATACTGTTCAAGAGTGTTCTTTCTTGCCCCGGGACGCGCTCCAGAAATCGCGTCCGCCGCCTTGACGATCACGCCCTCGATCGTACGCGGTTTGTCCTCATGGTGCGCGACGGACTGGTAGCATAAGTCTTCACTGAACCCGAACTTCTTCATGATATTATAGCCGATCTCTGGGTGCGCACCTTGCATGTCATGGTCAACCGCCTTGCCAATGTCGTGGAAGAGTCCGCCTTTTTTGCAGGTGAATACATCAGCGCCAAGCTCTTCGGCGATCATCCCACTGATCGTGGCCACTTCAATTGAATGTTGCAAAACGTTCTGTCCGTAGCTGGTGCGAAATTTTAGGCGTCCCAAAATCGAAATGAGCTTCGGATCAATGGAGCTGACAGGAATACCGAGCGTGTAGAGTGCCTCCTCTCCTGCTTTGCGTAGTTCAACCGCAAGATTTTTCTTTGCCTCGGCGATAGTTTCTTCGATTCGTGCTGGATGAATGCGACCGTCGGCAATAAGCGCTTCGAGCGCGCGTTTGGCGACCTGACGGCGAATTGGAGAGAAACCACTGATGCTAATCATACCCGGCGTATCGTCCACGATAATCTCCACGCCTGTTTGATGCTCGATTGATTTGATATTACGTCCTTCTTTTCCAATGATGCGACCTTTCATCTCGTCTGATGGCAGTTCGACAGACGTAGTCGTCGTGTCCGCTACCACCGAGCTTGCAAAGCGCTGGATAGCGAGTGACAGCTTTCGGCGCGCCACGGCCTCCAACTCCTCAACCTCAACTTGTTCGAGTTTGCGCAAACGGCTCGTCAGGGCCTCGCGCGAAGCCTCTTCAACCTCTTTGAGCAAACGCGCCTCGGCATCAGCCTTTGTCAACCCCGCAACCTCTTCGAGCTTTTTCTTCTGTTCCTCTTTGAGCACCTCTACTTGTGCTTCCGTCTGATCGAGTCGTTTTTCTCTCTCTTCAAACTTCGCGCTCCGATTCTCGATCTCCATCAGTTTCTGATCAAACGTTTCCTCACGTTTTTCCAGACGCTTTTGTATGTCGTTGAGCTCGCGACGTCTGTCAGTCTCTTCGCGCTTTCCTTCCTCCACGATTTTCAGCGACTTTTCTTTAGCCTCCAGCAAAAGTTCTTGCTGTTTATTTTTCGCTTCGTTCAGGAGCTTTTCGATCTTGTTTTCGGCGCCAGCCATTTTCTTTTGGGCAAGAAAAATACGAATGGCATATCCGATCGCGACACCAATAACAAGACCCACAAGCCCGATAATAAGTATCAATTGCATACTTTGGCTCGAGGGTCACGGAAATGTAAAAGTGAGGAACGCTATGCTCCTTAAATGCGCGGCTGTCTCAAACTCGCTACTAAAACGGTCAAAATTGCGTTCGTTGAGAGGATCTGCACCACTTCTGCCATATTCCGAAGACCCGTCGAGAGTCAGATGAGTTACGAATGGAGCTTATCATTGCGAGTTAAGACTGACAAGAGGACGGCTTTGTCTATCGTAAACGACCCAATCGCTGTGCGACGCAGATGTGAAACGTACCCACCGACGCCGAGTTTGGCGCCGAGGTCTCTTGCCAGTGCGCGAATGTAGGTGCCACTCCCGCAGTGAATGCGGACGCGGAGGGAAATAGGTCCTTGTGGAGCAGTACCAATGTGACCAATAGATCCTATTAATTCAAAGGAATATACGGTAACAGTGCGTGGTGGGGCAACGAGTGGTTTGCCTTCACGCGCGGCCTCGTACATTTTTTTGCCTTTGATTTTTATCGCCGAGAAGGTTGGCGGAATCTGCTGAATTTTTCCTGTGAGCTCTTTCATTGCTTGCTCGATTTTTTTTTGAGTATTCTCAATTACAATCTTCCAATTCTCTGTTCGCGTGATTACTCCCTCCGGATCATCCGTACTCGAGCTCGCCCCGAGTACAAATGTTGCTTCGTAGACTTTATCGAGGCCTACGAATTTTGAAAGCTCTTTTGTCGCCTTACCAACTCCAACAAGAAGAAGTCCCGTGGCAAACGGATCAAGCGTACCAGCGTGCCCAATACGGCGTATGCCGGATGAGCGACGTAGGAGATCAATCACATCATGTGACGTGATACCGGCCGGTTTGTCTATGAGAAGAAATCCATCTTGGATTGACTCTGACATATAGAAAGGCTATGATCGGGCACACATATGAATATTTCCGAGATTGCACGACGTCTACGGGTGTCTACCGAAGAGCTACGGGAATCACTCCCATCGCTTGGGTTTAGTATCGGTCGTCACGCGATTAAGGTCAACGACCGCGAGGCACAGCGTATCATGGAAGCATGGATGGAGTTGAAAAAGCGCGAGCGTCTAACAGCAAAACGTGAGGCGCAGATGGCGCAGATTGAGGCGCAGAAGAGTGGGCCAAAGGTGCTTGATAAGGAAGCGACGCTACCGAGCGTGATGACAGTGCGTGAGTTTGCGGCGTTGCTCGACTTGCCGATTGCTCGTGTCATGCAAGAATTGTTGAAGAGCGGAATTTTGGTGTCACTCAATGAACGAATTGATTTTGAAACAGCCTCGATCGTCGCGGAAGATTTGGGATATAAAGCAATCCCATCGGAAGTGAAGAATGAACAGATGTATGAGGACACGGAAGGACAGACGCGTTTGACGGCCGCACTTACAGCCGAAGCATCAGAGTGCTTTGTCGAACGACCACCTGTGATTGTTGTGTTGGGTCATGTGGATCATGGGAAGACGAAGATTTTGGACTCGATCAGAAAGACTCACGTGATGGAGGGCGAGGCTGGCGGTATAACACAGCACATTGGAGCGTATCAAGTTGAGCGTCGCGGGAGACAGCTTACGTTTATTGACACTCCAGGTCACGAAGCATTTACGGTCATGCGATCGCGTGGGGCAAAGGTCGCGGACATTGCAATTCTTGTCGTTGCTGTTGATGATGGCGTACAACCCCAGACAAAGGAGGCGGTTGACATCATTAAGGCGGCTGGTTTGCCATTTGTGGTCGCGCTCAACAAGATTGACAAAGCTGACGCCAATATTGAACGCGTGAAAGGACAGCTTGCCGAGCTTAATCTGGTGCCAGAAGATTGGGGCGGTAAGACTGTTTGCGTGCCAGTCTCGGCAAAAGAGGGTCGCAATATTGATCAACTGCTCGATGTGTTAATTCTTGTTGCTGATATGGAGAAGCAACGCCTGATGGCAAATGCGGGTCGCCGTGCCATCGGCACAATTATTGAGTCGCATATAGATAAGGGCGAAGGGCCGGTGGCGACGGTGCTTGTGCAAGCTGGCACGCTAAAACTTGGTGACACGATCGGTGTGCGCGGAGCGTTGTATGGTCGAGTGCGATCAATGCGCGATTGGAAAGGAGAATTTGTTAAAGAGGCTCCACCATCCATGCCGGCAAAAATTTTGGGACTCAAGTTTGCTCCAGCGGTGGGAGATATTTTGGAGGTTCCGGAAGATGCAAAGGCGCTCGCCAAGATGAAACACACACCAACGCGCTCGGGGGTGGAGGAGGCAGGTAGCCAGACGGTACGCTCGACTGAAAAAGAGGAAGGGAAATTATTTCTTAATGTAATCGTCCGTGCTGATGTGCTTGGTTCACTCGAGGCCGTGCTCGGGATGTTTGAAAAGGTGAAGCACGATGCGGTTGGCATTGAGGTTGTCGCAAAGGGGCTTGGAAATATTACGGATTCGGATGTCCTTAAGGCGGAGGCGACGCACTCCATCATTTACGCCTTCACCGTCAAGCCAACAACAACGGCGCATGAGTTGGCGCGTGAAAAGAATGTGGATATTCGTGAATTTAATGTTATCTATAAACTGTTCGAAGATGTTCTTGGTGCGCTTGACAAGTTAATGCCAGAGGAAAAAACCTTAATCGAGCTGGGAAAATTTCATGTGATTGCCATCTTTAAGAAGATGGATCGTGGTGGGGTGTTCGGCGCAAAGGTCGTTGGTGAGAAAGTGCGGGTTGGGTCTAAGATGCGCATTCTGCGCGGTGAGCAAGTCGTTGGTGAAGGTGAAATCACGTCGCTACAGCTTGGGAAACAGTCAGTTAAGGAAGTGGCTGGTGGCGCGGAATGTGGCGTCGGGTATAATGGAGCGCGTATTGAGATTGGCGATCTCGTTGAGACGTACATAGAAGAGTCCAAGGTGCGCAAACTCAAAATTGAAGGTGTTGATTTGCGTTGATTTCGCATGTGAATATCTCATTAGATATTTGAAATTAAAAATTTATGGACTACACTCAAGACAACTTTGATTCACAAGTTCTTCAATCTGGTAAACCTGTACTCGTAGATTTTTGGGCGCCGTGGTGCGGGCCGTGCAAAGTGATGGGACCGATTGTCGAAGAGCTAGGTGCCGAGCTGATCGCAGTCATAGTTGGCAAGGTTAACGTGGATGAGCATTCCACGCTGGCACAACGTTTTAATATTTTATCCATCCCGACATTTATTTTTTTTAAAGGTGGACAGGTTGTTGATCAGTTTTCTGGCTCGATGAGTAAGGAAGCGTTGAGGGCGCGCATTGAGAAACATCTCTAGATCGAACAGGGCCATTAGGACATATGACGAATCAATTGATTATTGTCGGTTCAGGTCCTGCCGGCTGGACTGCGGCTCTTTATGCCGCACGGGCCACGCTCAAGCCGTTGGTGATCGAGGGTATTGATGCTGGCGGTCAGCTCATGCTCACCACAGAGGTTGAGAATTATCCGGGATTCATCCAAGGGATTCAAGGACCGGATTTGATGCAGATTTTTAAGAAGCAGGCGATGCGTTTTGGCGCCGAGGTCGTATCGGAATACGTGACGCGTGTAGATTTTTCTAAACGACCGTTCGAACTTTATACGACTGATAAGATGTTTACGGCTGATAGTGTCATTGTTGCCACAGGTGCATCAGCGATGTGGCTTGGTGTGCCCGGTGAGGCGCGGTTAAAAGGACGTGGAGTGTCAGCGTGCGCGACCTGCGACGGGTTCCTTTTTAAGGATAAGCAGGTGCTGGTGGTTGGTGGTGGCGACGCCGCGATGGAGGAAGCAAATTTTCTCACGCATTTTGCGATGAAAGTGATTGTGCTTGTGCGCAAAGATGTGCTTAAGGCGAGCAAGATCATGCAGGAACGCGCAATGAAAAATCCAAAGATTGAGTTTGTGTGGAATACGGAAGTGCAAGAGGTGCTTGGTCAAGAAAAGATGACGGGTGTGCGCGTGCTTAACAACAAGACGAACGAGATTTCAGAGATCTCGGCAGATGGATTGTTCGTGGTCATCGGTCATAAGCCCAACACGGAAATTTTTATCGGACAAATCGAACTCGATCAAAAAGGATACGTGGTGACGAAGTCGGGTTCTACAAAAACCAACATCGAAGGAGTGTTCGCGGCAGGTGACGTGGCCGACCATATCTATCGTCAGGCTGTGACAGCGGCTGGCACAGGCTGTATGTCCGCGCTTGATGCGGAACGGTGGCTTGCGAACAGAAAATAATTTTGCTTTATTATGTCCAATCCTTTTGAAAACGCTCTTTCTCAAATTAATCGTGCGGCGAGTTTGATGTCGTTCAAATCTGATTTTTTGGAACTCATGAAGCACGCACAGCGTGAAATTAGCATTTCTATTCCTGTGAAAATGGATGACGGTTCGCTCAAAATTTTTGAAGGTTATCGTGTTCAACATAACAACTGGCGCGGGCCATATAAAGGCGGTATTCGCTATCATCAAGACACTAACATTGATGAGGTAAAAGCGCTGGCGTTGTGGATGGCGATCAAGTGCGCGGTTGCAGACGTTCCGATGGGTGGAGGCAAAGGGGGTGTGACGGTGAATCCAAAAATGCTCTCGGAAGCAGAACTCGAACGACTCACGCGGGGCTGGACGCGAGGAATGAAGGAAGTGATTGGACCTAACATGGATGTCCCAGCGCCAGATGTGAATACGACACCACGCGAAATGGATTGGATAGCGAGTGAGTTTGGAAATCCTGCGGTTGTAACAGGCAAGACGATTTCCGCCGGTGGAAGCGAGGGGCGCGGCACCGCCACAGCACAAGGCGGATTTTATGTGCTGGAGACATTGCGTGAGCGTTTATTTCTCGATCCAGAGAGTTCGACCGTTGTCATCCAGGGATTTGGAAATGCGGGTGCGCATTTTGCCACGCTGTGTTATCGTCACGGTTATAGTGTGATTGCCGTGTCGGATTCAGGTGGGGGCATTCACAACGAAGCCGGGCTCGACATTCCAGCACTCATTATACACAAAGAGACGACTGGTCGCGTGGCAGATTTTGTCGGGGCGCGGAATGTTTCCAATAATGAATTGCTCACCATTACTTGCGGTCTACTTGTTCCTGCAGCACTCGAGAATGTGATTACAAAAGAAAATGCCGATGCGGTTGCGGCAAAAGTTGTACTCGAGCTCGCCAATGGACCGACAACGCCAGAGGCTGATGATATTTTGTTTACTCGAGGGATCACGGTGATTCCTGATGTGCTTGCGAATAGTGGTGGTGTGACGGTGAGCTATTTTGAATGGGATCAAAATATGCGCGCGGAGCATTGGAGCGAGTCGCAGGTGTTTGAGAAATTGAAAATGCAGATTGTCTCGGCGACAGAGGCGGTGTGGAAAAAAAAAGAGATGTTGAAGACTGACCTGCGTCGCGCCGCGTTTGTGGTTGCGTTGGAGCGTTTGCAGTCAGCAATGAAAATTTAAAAAATGCTGGCCAAAGTGAGGTAGAAGTTTTAGAATAAACTGGCTATGTCTTACAATCACAAATCCATTGAAAAAAAGTGGCAGGAGCGTTGGGAGAAGAAGGAAGCTTTTCGCGCTGATGACGTCTCGGATAAAAAGAAGTTCTACTGTTTGGTTGAGTTTCCATATCCGTCCGGCTCGGGACTGCACGTTGGTCATGTGCGTAGCTACGCCTCGTTTGACACGATTGCTCGTAAACGTCGCATGCAAGGATTCAACGTCCTCTATCCAATCGGTTGGGACGCATTTGGACTTCCGACAGAGAACTACGCAATCAAAACAGGTCGTAAGCCACAAGATATCACTCTGGAGAGTACGCAAACGTTTCGCCGTCAGCTCAAAGCACTTGGGCTTTCTTTTGACTGGTCGCGCGAGGTCAACACAACAGATCCGGAATATTACAAATGGACGCAATGGATGTTTTTACAGTTTTTCAAAGCGGGTCTTGCCTACAAAGCAAAGACGCTCATCAACTGGTGTCCGAAGGATAAAATAGGACTCGCAAACGAGGAGGCGGCTGGTGGTGTCTGTGATCGCTGTGGCGGGCCTGTTGAGAAGCGCGAGAAGGAGCAATGGATGATCGCTATCACCAAGTACGCGGATCGGCTTTTGTCCGATCTCGACACGGTTAACTATTTACCCAAGATCAAAAAACAGCAACAGGATTGGATTGGAAAGAGCGAGGGAGCGGAAATTGATTTTTGGATGGGGTCTCGGATGGGGTCAGGCCGTTTATTGTGCATTCGTGTTTTTACCACACGTCCTGACACTATTGATGGAGCAACTTATGTCGTTCTTGCTCCAGAGCATCCACTTGTCGAATTATTAACGACCGACGAACACCGTGAGGAAGTTGAGGCTTATGTCGCCATAGCAAAAAAACGTACAGAGATGGAGCGCGGCGACGAGAGTAGAGAAAAGACTGGTGTGTTCACTGGCTCGACCGTCGTCAATCCGTTTAATAGCGAAGCGGTGCCGGTCTGGATTGCGGATTATGTTTTATCGACTTATGGCACTGGAGCAATTATGGCCGTACCACAACACGACGAACGCGATCGTGCTTTTGCCGAGAAGTTTGGGTTGCCAATTGTTGATCGTCCGCTAGTTGCTATTGACGAAGTAGTGGCTAAAGTTAAAGGCAATAAGGTGACGCGGTACAAACTTCGCGATTGGGTTTTTTCGCGTCAGCGTTATTGGGGCGAGCCGATTCCTTTGGTGTGGTGTGACGAGCACAAATGGGTTGCTGTGCCCGATGAACAATTGCCGGTCATGCTTCCTGAAGTCGAGAAGTATGAACCGACCGACGACGGCGAGTCTCCGCTTGCAAGTATCGCGAGCTTTGTGAACACCACTTGTCCAACCTGTGGTAAGCCAGCAAAACGCGAGACCGACACCATGCCAAATTGGGCTGGCTCCAGTTGGTATTTTTTGCGCTACATTGACGCGCACAACAAGGAACAGTTCGCCTCTGCTGATAAGCTCAAACACTGGATGCCAGTTGACCTCTACAATGGTGGTATGGAGCATACGACACTGCACTTGCTCTACTCACGTTTTTGGAACAAGTTCCTGTTTGATCACGGCTTCGTTCCAACAAGTGAGCCATACGCGCGTCGTCACAGTCACGGGTTGGTGCTTTCTGATGATGGAACGAAGATGAGCAAATCCAAAGGCAATGTTGTCAATCCTGATGATATTTTGGAGCAGTATGGAGCGGACGCGTTACGTATGTATGAGATGTTTATGGGGCCGTTTGAAGAGCCTGTTCCATGGAGCGCGAATGGTTTGATTGGCGTGCGCAGATTTTTGGATAAGGTATGGATGGTGAGTGAAAAAATAGGTGATTCAACCATGCCTCGCAACGAGAACCTCGATCGCGTCGTGCACAAAACGATTAAAAAAGTCTCGAGTGACATCGAGGCGATGAAATTTAATACTGCAGTCGCCGAACTCATGAAGTGTGTGAATGCGATGCACGAAGCTCACGAGGTTTCTCGAAATCAATTTGAGCTTTTTCTCAAGTTGTTATTTCCATTTGCTCCGCATCTCGCGAGTGAATTGCTTGAGTCATTCTTTAGCGTAGATTCTTTGAATGATTGGCCACAGTACGACCCGACACTTGTGAAAGATAAAGTGATTACGCTCGCCGTCCAAGTCAACGGCAAATTACGCGGGACAATTGAGATCGCTCCAGAGGCAGATCAGAGCGAAGCGGAGACGATGGCGCGAGAACAAGAACAAATTGCGCGGTGGCTTGATGGACAAGAGATAAAAAAAGTTGTGTATGTCAGCGGTCGCATGATCAATTTTGTTGTGTGAAGATTACAGTGGTCGGCACAGGATATGTTGGGTTGGCCTGTACGGCATTCGTGCGCAAAGGTCACGAAATTGTTTGTGTTGATATTGACGCGAATAAAATCGCGATGCTCGAACGCGGTGAAATACCGATTCTCGAGCCGGGATTGTCCGATCTTATTGCAGATGGGAGGAGCTCTGGGCTTTTGTCGTTTACGACGAATCTCGCGGAAGCGCTGAAGGGGGCGGATGTTTGCTTTATTTGCGTTGGCACGCCTCCGTTGCCTGATGGAAGTGCGGATTTACGATTTGTTGAGACGGCGATGGGATCGGTTAAAGCTCTCAAAGAGTCTACGACGATCGTAGTTATCAAAAGTACTGTTCCTGTTGGCACGTGTGCGCGACTCGGCGCTGTGTCGAATCCAGAATTTTTGCGGGAAGGTAGAGCGATTGAGGATTTTTTGCATCCTGACCGCATCGTCATCGGCACAGACGATGAGTCAGCAAAGAAAAAATTGCTTGAGCTGTACGCGTCGTTCGATTGTCCAAAGCTTGTGATGTCCCCAGCTTCCTCCGAGCTCACAAAGTACGCCGCTAATGGATTTCTCGCGACCAAGATTTCCTTCATCAACGAGATTGCAAACTTGTGCGATTGTGTTGGTGCTAATGTGCTTGATGTGGCTCAAGCGATTGGTCTTGATTCACGTATTGGGCCACATTTTTTGCACGCTGGTCTTGGTTACGGCGGATCCTGTTTTCCGAAGGACACGGTGGCCCTGCATCAAATCGCTGGCTCGCATGATCATGATTTTCGTTTACTTGAGGCTGTTATTTCGGCCAATAAGCAACAGCGCGCACGCTTTGTACAAAAAGTGTTCAAGAGAACGTCTCCCGGAGACGTTCTCGCTGTGTGGGGTTTGGCGTTTAAGGCTGGAACGGACGACGTGCGCGAGTCTGCGGCGATTGAGATCGTTCATCGGTTGATGCAATCTGGTTACAAGGTTCGCGTTTTTGACCCGATGGCGATGGAAGGGGCGAAAAAAATAGTTCACGATCGTGATGTTTTTGTGTCTAGTGCTCTTATGGCGGTGAATGGAGTCGATGCGCTACTTGTGCTCACCGAGTGGCCGGAGTTTCGTGACGTGGATTTTGATGAGGTGAGACGATCCATGAAACAGCCACGCATTTTTGACGGACGTAATTTGCTGGCTGATCTTGCGCTTGAAAAACGTGGTTTTGAGTATGTCGGTGTGGGATTGGGTCAGCGTGTTTAATCATCGCGCCCGCTCTCCGTCATGGCAACTCTTTTTTGTTTTGTTTGGCTTCATTCTTGGCATCGCGGTCGCCTCATGGCTCCCGCTTGTGTTCGATCCTCGAGCTCTGCTCGTTGTAGCGATGGTTGCGTTTTTTGTCGCACTTCTCATTTCTCGTCGTGATCTCAAACTCATCCTCTTTACTTTTTGCGCTATGAGCCTCGGTATCGCGCACTACCTTTCTGTCGCACCGCTCAAAGCGGATTCTGTCGTTGCTTTTGTTGGACAGACCGCGCGCGTTGAGGGAACGCTCACAAACGATCCTTCTTCAAGCGACCGTTTTCAGCGTATTGAACTTGATGAGATTTCCGTGAATACGACTCCAGCGTCCATGAAACTCCTCGCCTACCTTCCACGCTTCCCAGAACTCAAATATGGTGATCGGGTGTCGTTTCGTTGCGAGCTCGAAGCACCACAGCCGATTGATGGTTTTGCTTATGATCGTTATTTGCGTGCGCAAGGTATTGTTGCAACTTGTTTTTCCTATGATGAGCCTTACGTCATCGCGCAACATCAAGGCGACTCCTTTCGGTCTGTTGTATTTAATTTACGATCTATCATCGAGCTTGGCCTTGAGCGCGCCCTGCCCGAACCGCACGCCGCGCTTGCCAAAGGACTTTTGCTCGGACAAAAAGTGCTCTCCGAGGAGATCGAGGAAGATTTTCGCCGTGTTGGACTCTCACACATTCTCGCGGCTTCTGGTTACAACGTGAGCGCGATGTTGAGCGTGCTTTTTGTTGGGCTTGTGTTTTTCATACGCCGACAACGAGCGCTGTATTTTATGCTCGTAGCCGTTGTACTTTATG
>JBBTQF010000050.1:0-3345 GCA_038065815.1 Patescibacteria group bacterium | reverse complement strand
GGCTTGATGAGTTTAGGATGAAACATCAAGGAGCGAAGGTGTATTATTGATGAGGGGATGTGATGAAGACAGTGTTTGGTAATTTAAGAAATTATGACAGAGAAAAGCTTAAAACCGCGGCCGGTTGTGCTCATGGTGCTTGATGGTTGGGGAGTTGCGCCAGAGGGAGATGGCAATGCGATTGCACTTGCGAATACGCCGGTGATGGACGATCTTATGCGTCGTTACCCAGCGATGACACTGCGCGCGTCTGGCGAAGAGGTTGGACTCTCATGGGGGGAGATGGGAAATTCCGAGGTCGGCCATCTTACAATCGGAGCTGGGCGTGTCTATTATCAGACACTTCCACGCATTGATCGCGACATCACCGCTGGAATTTTTTTTGAGCGTCCTGCCTTTTTGAAAGCGATTGAGCATGTCAAAAAGAATGGCTCGAAACTCCACCTCGTCGGCCTTGTTTCCTCTGGTCGGGTGCACGGCATGGACAGTCATTGTCATGCTCTCTTGGAGCTTGCCAAACGTCATGATCTCAAGGAGGTGTTTGTACACGCCATTCTCGATGGTCGCGATACTCTCTATAACGCAGGTATTGATTTTGTAACAACACTCACGCAGAAAATGGATAAGCTTGGCGTTGGGAAAATCGCCTCGCTCATTGGACGTTTTTATGCGATGGACCGCGATAATCGCTGGGATCGCATCGAGAAAGCGTATAACCTAATGGTGAATGGAGATGGTCAGACTACTGCCGAGGATCCACTTGAGGCGATCCGTGCGTCATATACCAAAGAGATTTATGATGAGCAGATAGTTTCGACTGTTATCGCTCACAATGGAGTGCCTGTTGCCACAGTTGGAGCTCATGACGCTGTGATTTTTTTCAATTTTCGTTCAGATCGCGCTCGTGAACTCACCAAAGCTTTTGTCCTGCCTGATTTTGAAAAGTTTCCACGCACAACCGTTGAGGATCTCCTTTTTGTGACTATGGCTGAATATGAAGTTGGACTGCCTGTTGATGTCGCGTACCAACCAGATGTCATCAAAAACTCTCTCGCGGAGGTGTTATCAAACGCTGGGCTCACACAACTGCACATTGCCGAGACAGAGAAGTATGCGCATCTGACGTTTTTTTTGAATGGCACGCACGAGAAGCCGTTCAAAGGAGAAGAGCGCGTCATCATTCCTTCGCCGAAAGTGACGACGTACGATCAAGAGCCGGCAATGTCTGCGCCACAGATCACGGATCGAATCGTTAAAGAGATCCGTAAAGATGCGTTTGATTTTATTGTTCTCAATTTTGCCAATGCGGACATGGTTGGACACACTGGCAATTTTGAGGCGACGGTTAAAGCGTGTGAGGTCGTTGACGTATGCATAGGAAAAATTGTTGAGGCGACGCTTGAAAAAAATGGCATAGTTTTTATCACTGGTGATCACGGCAACGGCGAGGAGCTCAAAAATTTGCAGACAAAGGATATGGATAAGGAGCATTCAACAAACCCAGTGCCGTTGATCATCATCTCCAACAGCCTTGAAAGCCAGCCGGGGCCGACGGGAGAAATCCCAAACGGCGACCTTTCGTTGTCACCACCAATTGGTATGCTTGCAGATGTCGCGCCAACGATTTTGAAGTTTTTAAAAATTAAACAGCCGACAGAGATGACTGGAACGGCGCTTCTCTAAACTGCAGTATGAGCTTTTTGATTCAACGGATTGATCGAAAATTCACGACATTGCTTAATAAGCTCGCGGATCGTTCGGCCAATGCAACTGCGATAATGAACGCGGTTGCACGCTGGTTTATTCTCGTACTGTTTTTCTTTGCGCTTTGGCGGTTATGGCAGATGCCAAGCCCACTGCCAGTCGCTTATTTAATTCGCAATCTCATTGTGAGCTATGCCGTCACTACCACAATCGGTTTTTTTGTGAATCGCAAGCGACCGTTTGAGCAAAAAAGCGACCCAGTTCACCTCAATCCATGGATTAAAACCTCTTCATTTCCATCAGGACACTCAACGATGGCGTTTTCTATTGCAACAACAACAGCCATAATGCTGGCATGGCCTATTGAGTTGTCTTTTTTGCTGTTCCTATCTGCCGGTTTGATCGCGATCTCACGCGTGATCGTTGGAGTACACTATATTTCTGACGTTGTTATTGGATCAGCAATCGGCTTTTTTTTATCCTTTTTTTGGTTATGAAAGCAATTATTCTTGCTGGCGGTTCTGGCACTCGCCTATGGCCGGTCTCTCGTGAAAAACATCCAAAACAACTATTAAATTTGCTCGGTGGAAAGACGCTTTTGCAAAATACGTATGCGCGACTTCGTAAGCAGTTTAATGCCGAGGATATTTTGGTTGCGACAGGTGTTGATAATGCGAAGGGAGTCCGTGCGCAGTTGCCACACGTGCCGAGCAGGCAAATTTTTATTGAGCCAGAGCGCAAGGGAACTGCGGTGGCGATTGGATTCGTTGTTTCCGCAATCGCAAAAAAAAATCCAGAGGAAATTTTTGCAGTGATTAATTCTGATGCGCACATCACGAATGTCGAAGAGTATCTTGCGTGCATCAAAATGGCAGGAGATTTGGTCACGACAAAAGCGGGTCTGCTTGTCCTGATTGGCGTACGGCCGACTTATCCGGAGACTGGCTACGGTTACATACATTTGGGTCCGGCGGCAGCATGGGTCGGTGAAGAGGGTGCGCAACGACTCGCGCACAGCGTTGATCGGTTTGTGGAGAAACCTGATGCGGAAACGGCTACAAAGTACGTTCTCTCCGGAGATTACTTGTGGAATCCGACATTAATCATTTCAGAAGCGGGAAGCTTTTTGCAACGGTATGCCGAGCATGTTCCAGAACTTTACGAGCAACTTATGCGCATTCAGGTCTCATTTGGCAGTGCTCGCGCAAAGGCGATTGTGGCTGATGCGTTCAAAAAAATGCCGAGTATTTCTGTTGATTACGCAATCCTCGAGAAGGGTGGAAAGATGTTGGTCGTGCCCGGCGGTTTTGGTTGGTCTGATATTGGGAGTTGGCGTGCGCTCTATGATGTGCAGGCACAATCGGGACAGAATGTGACGCGTGGACAGGTCGTTTGCGTGGATGCAAAACATAACTTACTCTTTTGTGATGAGCGAAAACTCATGGCTGTCGTTGGTGTTGATGATCTTATCGTTGTTGATACGGAAGATGCTCTACTTGTATGTTCTCGCGAAAACTCACAGCATGTGAAACGGATCGTTGAGGAATTGAAGTTGCGTGGACTCACAAAGTATTTGTAAAGAAATCTCTCACTCATGCCCCCTCCCTCCTCCTCATGCAGTACTCTGTTAGCTCTTGCAAA
>JBBTQF010000049.1:0-10107 GCA_038065815.1 Patescibacteria group bacterium | reverse complement strand
CAATGTCTTTGCAAGAGCTAACAGAGTACTGCATGAGGAGGAGGGAGGGGTCATGGGGGGTGAGGAAACAGCGATCATTTAGATCACATCATCAATACCGTCTGTATCATCAATAGTTTCATCCACATCAAAATCGCTTTCGTCATCAATATCTACTCCGAACGAATAATTACCGTAGAACGTATCTGCTATATCATCTACGTTTTGATTCCAATTCTCACCGTATAGCGCTTCGGCGGTTTCCTCGCTATCAATAGCGCGAAGTTCTCCGTCACTCCCAACCGCATAGACCGTTCGCACAGTTACAAACTTCACCATCTTTTTCCCCGGATGATATGTCACATTCTGCCCAAGAGAAGCTGATGCCATTGTGGCGTCTGTGACAATATTCACATCATCGAAATCATCGAACCAAGTAAAATACACTTTCTCATTCGGGAAGGCGTGACGTTTACCATCTTCACCATAATAATAAACCGCCCGACAGGAATCATTCACATCCTCACCACCGCTACACGCCATTTTGATGAGCGAATTTTGTGTTAGCGTCTCCGTGGCCTCATCATCTTCTGACGTCGAGGTTGTGCTCGCCGCGCTTACATTCACGGTTGTTGTACTGCCAGTCCCTGTGTTCCCTGTGGCGTCACTACATTTAACGTAAACGCTGTGCGTTCCAGTTGAGTCAAATGTATAGCTCTTACTTGCAACGCCTCCTGCAAGCGTCATGCTCCCATCGCTCGCCCCTTCTACATACAACGTACAACTTGAAACCCCGACCGCATCTGAATAGCTGGCGGAAAGCGTCGTGGCTGTTAATTGCGTCGCGCTCGTTGGCGTCACTCCACCAACACTTGGCGCGGTGGTGTCCGTTGCCGTTGTCGTTTTTGTGCCGGTAACCGCCACTGTGACCGATGTGCCAGTATTGTCATTCCCGGCGTTATCGTAACATTGAGCGTATGCGCTATAACTGCCAGAAGCGGAAAACGTATGGGCGTAATAATAGTCGCCGGAAACGCTATCGTACGACATGGCGCCAACAACACTCGCGTTTAAGTAGAGCGAGCAGGACGCGACGCCTGACGATGCATCACCTGTCTCGACGACAAACTGCGTAGAGCTTCCTGTTTTTGCAGTGGTCGGCGTTAGTACGCTAACGACTGGATCGGTAAGATCAATCGTAAAGGTAACATCGGCATCGTCACCAGTGTTTAAAACCTCGTCAATAGCATGAACGTAGACGGTGTGCTGGCCCTCGGCAAGTGTTGATGTAGATGTAAATGATGTCACAAGCGGTAAGGCTTCCCACGAACCACTATCAATTTTTATTTCATACGAAACGATTTCCGCACCTTCGTCATCTACCGCCGTATCCCACGTAAACGACGGAGTCGTATCGTTTGTGTAGTCGCCGTCGTCCATGACAAAATTCTCCGGCGCGTCCGGTCCGTAATTATCGTACACTAATATACCGCCACTGGCACCAACAACAAACCTCGCGCCAGCGGCCACCGCCGCGACATCGTTTACACCGCTCAAAGTACTGGCCATCGTATCTTCTGTAAATGTCGTACCATCTGATGTGCTCGCAACAGTGCCTCCGTCACCAACAACGGTGCCGACGGTTGAAGTGATCATTACGATATCGGTTACAGTTTCAAATAGACCAAAATCCGAAAGTGTGATTTGCGTCCATGTCGCGCCACTGTCCGTTGTTTTAAGCAAAAGCCCATTTTCACCGCCAACATACGCTGTTGAGGAACTGATCGCATCAATTGTATAAAAGTCGTTCGTCGTAGCATACGGCACATCGGACCACGTCGTGCCACCGTCTGTCGAGAGTTGAATTCTACCGTTTGTGCCAGCAACCCAAACAACGGATGTTGACGTCGCGTCAACAGAACGCGCGTCAATGCTTAACGTCGAGACGTCCGTCCACGAACTACCGCCGTCAGTGGTTTTCAAAATCAGCGTATCCTCACCGACCGCCCAGCCAACTTTTGTTGTTACCATCTGTACATCATAAAGCGGATCAAGGCCTGTGGAATAAACATTACTCCATGTCATACCGTCGTCGGTAGATTTCAAAATCGTCGCATTTTCGCCAACCGCAAATGCAAGGCTTGAGGAGTAAACATCAACATTGTGCAAGATAATACTCACGCCAGAGTTACCGTTAAACCAACTAACGCGATCCGTGTTGTAAATTACCGACCCGCCGTCCCCGACGCCAATGCATACTGTCAGCGCAGAACAGTCGAGTCCGTACAAACTGCTCGTCGTCGGTGACGTCGCGTCAATCCATCCTGTCGCATATACACCGCGAGCGACGATCAAAAGCCCTATAAATAACAGGCAACTGATAAAAGCAGTACGTATTTTTGTTGTGTAATTCATAAAAAAGTAAAGTTTTAATTATTTTAATAATGGGAGGTGGTCGAACGCTTGACACTAGTCAAAGTCTTTGGTATCATTATATGTCCTTTTAAGCCGCCTAGGGAACTGCAGGCACGACAAGCATGGGGCTTCAAGCGTGGACGTACGGGTCCATGCGACTCGTCCTATCCATCTTTGAATCTTCTTGCCTGCAGCTCCGTGAGCGGTTTTTGTTTTTAAGAAATCACCTTATCAATGAGTCCATACTTCAGAGCCTCTTCTGGATCCATAAAATAGTCGCGCTCTGTGTGCTCTTCAACAACTGACTTCTTCTTACCGCTATGCTTGGCAAGAATCTCGTTTAGACGATCTTTGATTTTAAGAATCCTCTCTGCGTGAATCTTGATGTCAGTCGCCTGCCCCTGAAATCCACCAAGGACCTGATGAATCATAATCTCGCTGTTCGGCAAAGCAAAACGCTTGCCTTTGGCGCCGGCTGTCAGAAGCACCGCCCCCATTGATGCAGCCATGCCAATACAAATCGTTGAGACGTCCGGCTTCACATACTGCATCGCGTCGTAAATCGCGAGGCCTGCGGTGACAGAGCCTCCGGGCGAGTTGATATAAAGTTTGATATCGCGCGTCTTGTCCTGCGACTCCAAAAACAACATCTGGGCGATCACTGTGTTGGCAACTCCATCATCAATCTCTGTCCCAAGAAAAATGATGCGATCTTTCAAGAGGCGCGAATAAATATCGTAGGCACGTTCGCCATACGACGTTTTTTCGATCACGGTTGGAATCAGGTATTGAGAGCGGGGTTCAGATTTCATAGTGAGAACAAGTTATCACGATTGTAGAAGTCGTTCAACTGTACGAATCTCACCAGAGTCCCAACGCACAGACCAGACGCCATCTTGTTCTTGTAGGCGTGCCTTCTCAATCGTGAAGCCTGCCGCTTTGATATGCCCTCCGCCACCAAGGCGCTGGGCAATCTGGGCAACGTTACCAGTCAGTGTTCGCAAGCTTCCCTTCACAGAGCCATCTGTTTTTTCACGCAGAACGCAGACGATCTGCGCGTCCATTATCATGCCGATGAGAAAGTTACTGATCCCCTCAACCTGATCCTCTTGCACGCGCATATCAGAAATATCTTTTTGTGTAAGACAAGTATAGATGAGACGTTGCGGAAGCTCCTGCAGGCGCTCAAGCGCGGTGCCCCAAAGTCGTAACGCATCCACAGACCTATTCATGTAAAATATTCGCACAATATCCTGCATCTTCGCTCCAGCAAGTCCAAGCTCGGCGGCCGCCTCCATACAAATATGGTTTGTCGCCAGATTCGTAAATAGTGTCGTGTCTGTGCAGATCGCTGTGAGCAAACACGTTGCCATATCTTTGGTGATCGTCACACGATTGTGTTTAAAGAACTGCCAAACGACTTCACCTGTCGAGCTCGCCTCAACAACAATCTGATTGATTGTGCCGTAATGCGGATTTGTCGCGTGATGATCGAAAACGATGAGAGGTGGTTGAGCCGAAGGGTCGAGAGCCGAAGGGGTCGTGAAAGACAATTCACGTAGATATTTGCCGTCAGCGCAGTCGAAAATCATGACGATGTCGGCTGGTTGTTTGGAGGACTCGGAATCAAAAATGACATTCTCGGAACCGGGAAGTGTGAGATAACTTTCTGTCCACGGCTTTGGACTAAAGACGCGCACATCCTTACCTAGACCATTAAGCCAGTGATACATCGCTAGCGTTGAGCCAGTGGTGTCGCCATCAATGCGCTCGTCAGTCAAAAGCAGGATGCGCTGAGCGCCAGTGATCATTTCAAAGATTTTTTTGTTGGTTTGTTCAAGGGTCATAGGAATTGGAGAGACTATCCTACTAAATCATAGGCGTCAACACTGTGTATCTCATCTTTTGCACACCACTTTTCAAAGGACGCCAATTAACCCACACCTCACTCTTATGACGATCGCGACAAAAGTGAGGTATAATGGACCTGTCGCCAAATGTCATTTTAGTTGCAACTTCATCTGTCCGTCCATAATTGCCTCAAAACTTTTCGGCTTAACCACAGTTAAACCTCAAAGTTTATTCAGCAATTCTGTCTCGAACAGCTGAAGTTTCGCTTCAAAAGCACATTGGCGACAGACCCATAATTTATTTCTATGGTAAAGCATCTTGCCGACTATACCTCAACGCCGATTACGTTTACAAAAGGCGACGGCTGTTATCTCATCAACAAAAACGGAAAGCGCTACCTCGATTTTATTGCAAGCTGGTGTACTGGCACTGTCGGTTGGCGCAACAAGGAGATGGCCGAAGCGATCAGCGCGCAAGCCAAAGAAGGCGTGAGCATTCCGCCGTTATTTCGTGATCCAAAACAGGAGGAGTTTGCGAGCCTGTTGTGTTCGTTGGCTCCCGGAAAACTAACGCGAGCGATTCGATGTACGAGCGGATCAGAAGCTGTTGAGTTTGCGATCAAGTGCGCTCGCGCCGCAACTGACAAACCGTGCATCATCTCGATTGATGAGGTGTACCACGGCCACACATACGGTGCGGCATCTGTTGGTGAGGCGGCACAACGCGGGACGATGGGACCAGCGCTCGATGGCTTTCTAAAAATTCCACTACCGCGTCGCCACAGTGAGGAAGCAAAAACAATTTCCGCATTCGAGAGGCTTTTGAAATCTCAAAATGACATCGCCGCATTCATGAGCGAGCCTGTTTGGACCAATGCGGGTTGCTTTATTCCATCGCCGAATTTTTATCAAACGATCGAAAGACTCTGCCGAAAGCACGATGTTCTGTTTGTGATGGACGAAGTCGCTACTGGAATGGGTCGCTGTGGCAGAATGTTTGCGAGTACGTTGTGGAACCTCACGCCAGACATTATTTGTCTTGGAAAATCGCTCACCGGAGGCTATGCGACAATGGGCGCAACGCTCATCACAGAAAACATTTTCAAAAAAAGTCGTGGTATTCCTGCGTACTCCACATTTGGTTGGTTGCAACAAGACCTGGCGGCAACGCGCAAGAACGTTGAAATTATTCTACAAGACAAACTCGATAAAAACGCATCTGAAGTTGGATCGTACTTGCTCGATCTCTTAAAGCCACTTGAGTCGTTGAAAAAAGTAAGAGAGGTACGCGGTGTTGGCATGGTCTTTGCGATTGAGTTCACCATGCCTATTGCGCCACTTATGGCTTTAAGATGCTACCGCGCCGGACTGCTTATTGCATTCACGGATGCGAAGACTCTCTTTTTCTCTCCACCGCTTATCTTAAACAAAAAACTCGCTCTGGAGGGAGCGAATATTCTGAAACGTGTTTGTGGGATAAGATAAAAACTACGTCCGTCGCATCTCTAATTTTTCTAGTCGTACTTCCAAACGAGACACTGCTGAATTCAAAGTGGCCAACTCAGCCTAATGATTACTGAGATGTCCAATAAACGTATCGAGTTTGTTAAATGTTTGCTCGACGATCGACTCAAGGTGACCAACTCGCTGACGTAAGTCACCAAAACCTGCTTGATTATCAAGCACAACAGATAATATTTGATCAATTTTCTCCATCTCCATACAAATGAATTATACCAAGCAAGCCCAACACGTCAATAAAACGAATCCTCGCCCTGAGTGCGCTCAAAATTCTGAAACGTGTTTGTGGCCTAAAATAATTCTGCCTGGCAAGGTTGGACAAAATCGCCATTTATCAAGACGATCTGCTATACTTTTGGCGTCGTGACGCAGGCTAAAGCCTGTGGCTACCAAACCTATGTTTCTCCAAAAACTCGACATTCAAGGCTTTAAGACGTTTGCAAAAAAAACTACTCTAGCCTTTCACGGCCCAAAAAACGGCGATCACGCCCTCACAACGATCGTCGGACCAAACGGCTCTGGCAAATCCAACCTCGCAGACGCTATCCGTTGGGCGCTTGGCGAGCAATCTTTGAAATTGCTACGCGGCAAGTTTGCAGAAGATGTAATTTTCGCAGGCGCCGAAGGCAAGGCGCGTTCAGGATTCGCAGAAGTTTCACTCACATTCAACAACGAAGACCATGCAATGCCGATTGAGTTTTCAGAAGTAACGATCACGCGCCGTCTGTACCGCGACGGCACGAGTGAATATCTACTTAACGGCTCAACAGCAAGACTCCAAGATATCCAACTTCTGCTCGCACAAGCAAATGTTGGACAACGTTCGTACTCGGTTATCGCGCAAGGGATGATTGATCACGTGCTGGTGGCCTCACCAGAGGAACGCAAGGATTTTTTTGATGATGCGACTGGCGTAAAGCAATTTCAGATCAAACGCCATCAAGCCGTGCTGAAACTCAAACGCACATACGAAAATCTCAGTGAGGTTGAAATGATTTTGAACGAAATCGAACCGCGACTGCGCACGCTCAAACGACAGGTCAATCGTCTTGAACAACGCGAAGAGGTTGAGAAAGAACTCCGCGAACTGCAGTGGAATTATTATTCCGCACTCTGGCTTGAACTGCTTGATGGAGAAACCACCGTTCAAGAGCCATTAAAAAAAATAGAAACACAGATCAACGATCGCCGATCAATGATGAGCGTTTTAGAAAACCGACTTGAAGCGCTCGCGAAAACGGAGGTCCAAGATGATTCTGCCATAGAACTGCAAAACCGCTACCGTAAACTACAGCGCGAACGTACCGAGTTGTGTAATAAGGAATTCACCACACAAAAAGAGATCGAGCTTGCAAAAGTGCGCGTGCAGTCAAGTTGGATTCCACTGCCATTATCAAGCATTGTGGAGATGCTCAAATCTCTGCTAATAGAAAAAGACCTAAAAAAACTTTACGAAGCCGTGCGCGGAATTTTGAAAAAACTTGAGCGACCATCGCCAGAAGAGATCAAACCTGACACCAAACTTCTCAAGGAGCTAAACGAAATCAGAAAAGATATCAAGGCGCTCGATCGCGCACTGAAAGAGGTTGAGAAAGAGATTGATGATCATTCAAAGAACTCTCAAAAAGAACGCACGGCATTGTTTGAAATCCAAAAAGAGTTGCGCGCACACCAAACTCTGCTTTATGAACTTGAACAAAGATGCAACGCATCACGGATTGAACTTGCGCGTCTGGAAGAGCGCAAAGCAAATCTCTCGCGTGAAATTGATACTGAACTAAAGGAACGTTCGATCGCTCTCAAATCAGATAAAATCGTCAGAACAAAAAAGTCATATAACACGGAACAGACTTATCCAGAAATTCAACGGCTCAAATATAAACTTGAGCTAATTGGCGGTATTGATGAGGAGACGATCAAAGAATACAACGAAACAAAGGAACGGTTTGAATTCCTTGATACACAAGTGAGTGATCTACGAAAGGCGATCGCAGGAATCGAAAAAGTGGTTGACGAACTCGACAAAAAAATTGCAAAGCAATCAGAAAAAGCGTTTTCGGAGATTAACAAAGAGTTCCAGCGTTATTTTAAGGTGTTGTTTGGCGGTGGAAGTTGTTCTCTGGTCAAGGTGAAGGGTGCGGAGATGACAGAAATGGAAGAAGGAACAGATGCGACGGGAATGACGGAATATCAAGAAGCCCACGGAGTACACCATCATGAAGGTGTGGAGATTCAGGCGACGCCACCAGGTAAAAAACTCAAGGCCCTCAATTTGCTCTCTGGTGGTGAACGCGCACTCACAGCGATCGCATTGCTTTCTGCAATCATGTCAACGAACCCAAGCCCCTTTGTCGTACTTGATGAGGTTGATGCGGCGCTCGACGAATCAAACACAGTACGCTTTGCCGCGATCCTCGATGAACTGCGTAAGTTCACACAGTTCATTGTCATCACACACAATCGTGCGACAATGGAAAAATCCGACATCCTCTATGGAGTAACCATGGGAGACGATGGTGTTTCTAATTTGATTTCGGTCAATCTTTCGGAGGTCGAAAAAAACGGAACGGCAAGACACTAGGCGCTGTTTCATCTTCTTCCGCACGCATCTGTTCGTAGGCTCTATCTAACTCTTCACTTAGATTGGTCAGAGCCTCTATCGTCTCTTTTAACCTCGGAATTGTATCCTCTGTCGCGT
Source organism: Patescibacteria group bacterium (assembly GCA_038065815.1). Classification (GTDB taxonomy): domain Bacteria; phylum Patescibacteriota; class Patescibacteriia; order UBA9934; family CAMTUG01; genus JBBTQF01. The sequence goes on along the minus strand of JBBTQF010000049.1, from coordinate 1,644 downwards.
CTAGAAGATCAATGGAATGAAAGATACTTTTTGGGACAGATTTGTAATAGGCGTCCGCTTCTCTTTCATCCTTAATCGCATTCATCTTATCAACGTACGGATCAACCTCTGCTCTAAGCACCTCGGCTCTTGATTGCAAGCTGATAAGCTCCATCTGTCTTATACTAATCATGTCCATCACTTTCTTATATCTCTCAAAAACTTCTTTTGGAGATTGGCTACGATACTTCTCATGAAAATTCACCGCCTCCGCGTGATGTATCAAAGCTGACTCGCTAATTCCCTCTTGTGGCATAAAAATGCTTATGTCGCAATCATACCACTAACCGCTCAATTGACAACGCGCAAAACCGAATGTAGTGTCATTAAACATCGGGAGCCAAAATGCGTATCCTTTACTGCCTGATCCTCTTTTCCGTGTGCATGGCGCTCTGTCCTTTGATGTTGAACGTCATAAACACCGTGCCGCTCCTGTCGCCGATGGGAGAACCTACTGGCGGTCCACCGTCGAATCTTCGTATAACGTTGGTCTGCGTGATCCTGTCTACAATCGGGTACGTTGACGGACGCATGAATCCCCACAATGACGAAACCCATGCTCGGTGGTTGTATCACTCGCTCGTGGCAAGTGGCGCTGGCTTGTCAATCGGGATGGCCTACATGATGTGGTCACCGAACATGAATGAGCTATGGACTCACTTCATCCAATTCATGGTCGCCGTGGGCGGATCAATGCTCTGGCTCTCGCTCGCGCACATCGCTGGCTATAGTCCCGAGTCTGATTAACGGCGCGACATACTGATTGAACCTTCTTCTCTCCCACGATACCCCTCCCTTCACAAATGGAGGGGTTCAAATTTTGCATACATTGACAAAACATGAAAAATTTGCTATTCTATAAATCTTAATCATCATATTTTTCTATGGAACGAGGCTCACATGATGGAACCGAAAATGCAGAACGTCAATTCTTCACAGGAGGCAAAACACTCGAAGAGCAAGCCACGGCAGATGCGGCTGAAAAAGCCCGTCTAAACGCCCCAAATGAAAAAAAGGTAGGAGAAATTCTTGGAAAAGAATTTATGGACGTTCCTGATAACGCAGAGGAAGGCAACGAAGAGCAACAGGCCGCAAAGTAAAAGAGGCGAGAAACCCACTTGACGTTTCAGGTGGGTTTTCGTACACTGCCGAAACTATGTTGCGCATCAAATTTACTAAGGTCGGCAAGAAAAAACAGCCTGTCTTTCGCCTCATCGTGACAGAGCGTGGCCGTGATCCATGGGGCAAGGTGCTTGAGAACCTCGGCTGGAAAGATCCGAAAACAAAGCAGACTGTGTTGAAGGAAGATCGGATCAAGCACTGGCTCTCACAAGGAGCAGATCCGACTGACAGCGTGCACAATATGCTCGTTGACCTAAAACTCATCGAAGGTGACAAACGTCGTACAATCGGCATAAGCGGAAAACGCAAAGCAAAATTGGCCACAAAGCAAGAAAAACCGGCGGTATAAGAAGAACGGAGATTCCATGTGAATCTCCGTTCTTGCATCTAGACTGTTTATAAAAACTCTAAAGTCAATTATCATACCCCCATGCCCCCTCCCTCCTCCTCATGCAGTACTCTGTTAGCTCTTGCAAAGACATT
>JBBTQF010000048.1:15858-22223 GCA_038065815.1 Patescibacteria group bacterium | reverse complement strand
GCTTGATGAGTTTAGGATGAAACATCAAGGAGCGAAGGTGCATTATTGATGAGGGGATGTGGTGTAAATAGGGTCGGATGAATTGAGATTTAATCGCTTTGAAGTCCTTCAACATCCTCAACAGACTCCTCCTCAATAGACTTTTCTACGCCCACCATACAAATCTCTGGCAGAGCCCGATAACTTGAAGTAAAAATTTGTTCATTAACAGTCCCATCCGCTTGTATTACCGTGTAAGTGAACGAGGCATTGGCGCCGACAAAGCCGTGCTGGCATTGTCGTACACCCGGCGCGAGGTCTGTGGTTTCGACAATGCGTGTCGGGCCGGTCCCGATCCAGGAGCTCACTTCTGGCGCCGAGTAGGATCCTTTGCGCCCGTCAGAGGTTCCCCATAAGGTGAATATCAGAGCGCCAGTTGATTCGTCCATTTCGGTTGCGAACAGGATATAGTTGCCCGTGTCATTGAGGAACTTGAAATCCGGTGACGGATCGTAAATCGTTGCATCCGTTCCCGGGTTGCCGTTTTGTGGATCATTGTAATAGCTCACGGCAAGGGAATGGTTCTGTCGTTCAACGATCGGGAGTCCGGCGCTCATGGCCGCGCGAAATGTGGTCGTGCCAATCTGACAGAGTCCGCCACCGATTTCTGGTATGATGCGATCTCCTTTGATAACGAGTTCTGGGAGGTATCCATTTTCTGTCGTGAAAGGTCGCAACGCTTCAAGGAGAGAAAATGTTTGATCCGGCGCAATGAGAATTCCATTGAGAAGTGTTGCGCCGTTTTTTATATTGCGAATGCGGTTTGTTGGCGAGCCGGAGAAATTCGACGTGCCGACGCCGATCACCTCCCGAATACCAAGATCGTTGATGGAGCCAATGCTGACGGTTGGTTCGATTACATCAACGATCAGGTCAATCGTTGCGTTCGTGTTTCCAAACTGTTCAACGAGCTTGCCACGCGTTTCTACGACATCGAGCTCAATGCCATTCTCATTCCCTTGAAACTCCGCGACGCGTCCATTCTGTACGGCAAAGCGCGCATCTTGTGCTGGTTGGTTTACTTCCGTCGCAATTTGATCAAATATGTTCGCGGTGAATTCATCACTTATGCCAAGCATGAGCGTCGGAGTCTGCGGTGGTTCCCAAACGATGAGTCCATTGATGAGTTCATCGGCGCTCACTTTCCACTCGACAGGTTGTGTTTGCGATTGTGGCGTGTACGAAAGCGTATACGGCGTCGCATTGAGTGCTTCTTGTACCTTTGTTACGAGCGTTTGCGCCTCCTCTGCAGAGATTGTGGCTGATCGTTCTTCAATCTGCAGCTCAAGCGGTAGTATTGTCAGTTCTGTCGTGAGCATTTTTTGCAGTTCGCCAATGAGCTTGCCTGTTTCCATGATTGTGCCGTCAAGATCGGGCGTGACTTGCACGTCAAACCCATAGCTCGTTTTACGAATAGCAAAGCCGGCGTCCACGGGAGGTTCATCGTATTCGGAGAAAGTAGCACGGATAGAGGCCTCAAGACGATCTCGATCAATAGTTGGGGCAATCATTATTGTTGGCGTGCTAATGCGTACAAAGATCGGCGCGATCATATCAATCAGCAAGAACGAGTTTCTGCCAACAAGTGTTGCCTCACGCACTGCCGAATCAATATCCCAGCTCACAAGTGAGTTTGTTGCATCCGGGTCATTTATTGCCTGACTTGTGAATGGGATGCGCGCTGATCGGCCTTTTGTGGAGATGGTGAGTCCGGATTCAAGGATTTCATTTGTGACAGATGAGAGCACGGTTGCCGCCTCTTCGTGCGTCATTCCACCGACATCAACAGGTCCAATTCGCACGCCAGGATAAATGCGCCCTGCATAGTTTTGCGCATAGATCGTCCCGCTTGCTGAAAACACGGACGCAACGATTGCAATGCAAAGGAGAAACCTAATTGGGTTCATATTACGTCTCGATACGAATTGGGACGCGTGATTCTGATACGGCCTTTGGAAGTGTCAGCGTCAGAATACCATTTTTGAAAACAGCTTCGGCTTCGTCCGGACGGATAGATGAAGGAAGAATAACGGAACGAGAAAAACTACCCCAGAAACATTCCTGAAAATGGTATGTCGCGCTTACTTGTTCCTGTTGGTGTGAACGCTTGCCACGAATTGTCACCATGTCATGCGATAGATGGATTTCAATCTCTTCTGGCTTTATTCCCGCGATTGCTGCGCAGATAATCACGTCGCGCTCATTTTCCATCACGTCAACGCTAAGTTGACCTTCCTCGGTTGGGAAGACGTGCTCTGGATGGAATGAGATTGAGGAAGCCGTGCGCGTCATACTATTTTCCAGTACCCAATTTCAATCCTCGCGCATATTCATACAATGGACCCAATACGAAACCAGTGACCGCGGCCCAGATGATCGCCTCAAGCGGGACGCTCGAAATAAAACGCTCCTGCAAATTCGTCATGCCCCACCACTCACTGCTCACAACTGGACCGCTTTGGAAAAAGGCGATCTCGTATAGTAGGAAAAATACAACCATCATCAAGAGTCCGCTCCAGAGCGCGTCCCAGACGAGATCATGGCGTGTGGCAATGACAATCATTCCAACCAAGAGTGCGCTGACGATGAGTCCTTGGAAGGCCGAGGTTTGTAAGAGAAAGACAAAGAGCACGCCACCCCAAGCCCAGCCACCAACAAGGATGAACAGATGCAAAAGCCAATGGGCATCCTGCAAGTGTCGTTTGAAAAAGAGCTCTTTGCGTCGGCGATATTTGCGACCAAAGAGTTCGTGAAAAATGACCGATGCAACACCCGCGAAGAGGAACGAGAATAGGAAATGTGAAAGGTCAATGGTGAGGTCGTCAAATCCGAGTGTCTGGGCGTTCAAAAAATAAATGACTGGCGTGAGGATAAAACCTAGAAGTCCGATGATAAGCATCTCGCGACGCGTTGACCGACTGCGCGCATACAAAAAGACCCAGAAGATCGTAAAGAGAATTAGTAGAACGATGTGAGATGGAATTGCAATCATATTTTATTATTATACTCAAAATTCATAACAAAGAGAAATGGACACGTCACCATTCGTCATCTAGTGGATTTGTTGGCATTTTAGCCAAGTCGTTGACAAAAATAAGCATTTATTGCAAGGTAGCGTCATAACTATATTTATGAACTTCTCCAAATTCATCATTTCGTTCGTGATAGTCGTTCTTTTGCCGGCGAGTGTTTCGGCTCACATGGTTGAGACGCCAGTAAATATCTTACCGACGTTGAACTCGAGCTCATGGTTGAAGATTGGTGCCGTCACTGTAGCTACAAACGGTCTGACAGCGACTATTTCGGAGACCAGCGCAACGCGCGGAAATTTGTACACGGACATCTCGATTAGCAATACGACCAAAGATTACGTGCTCCTCATCGCCTACACGAATGCCGAGGACGTGCGCAGTGATGGAGACATCACAGGCTTACCATACATCTACGGCTATTTCTTGGATAAGAACGGTAAGATTATTTCTTACTTGCAAAAAGACAATATGCGTCATTCCAGCACGGTTGATGGCGCTTGGGATGTGAGTAATGGCGTCTTTGAGATTCCATCGGGTGCGGTGAAGATTCGCTACTTCATGAAGCAGGCGAGCAAGAAAGGGACGTACAAGGATGGTCGAGATGCAACATTTGCCAAACCTGGTGTTTATTTGGTTGATCGTCCTCCACAAGCTCTTGATATCATTTCTGAATACAAAAGCCACCTCGGAAACATTTGGGAGTAACAAACCAGTCAACGAAAAGGCGACTCTTGTCAAAAGAGTCGTTTTTTTGTAGGCTTATCTGTCTCACAAAGGAGTCTGTAATGAATGACTGGACCAACTATGGGGCGGGTACGACGGCACTCGAACTCGCCTTGTCCCAACTTGGCCTTATTGGCCTCATGGATCATTGTTGGCAACCGCCGAGGCTGTGTGACACGGAGCTTGTGCGTTCGCACATGGAGACGCTCGGCGCTATGCGCCGGATGGCCGTCTCCAGTTATACGTCGGGTGAGGCAAAGCCTTTTCCAGTGTTGGTGTGTCAGCGAGGGGTCTGGACACAGCACACTGATCGGCTGTCGAGCGACGTCGCACGATTGCTTTTTCTACAGGGTGTCAAGATTGACCAGTGCGAACGAATCGTACTGATCAGGCGCGTCACCATTTCGATTGATGGTTTGGATCTGGCGATTTCCATGAACGAATCGTTGCCGCCGATCTTCAACATCCACGTTTACACACGGTCCGACTGATACGTCGGGCATCTCTCTACGCGTCGAGCTTGATCAAGCTCGACGTTTCGTTATCAGATTTAAGCTACAAATGTATTTGCAAAAATGGTTATTTTTTTGTAGGCTGGTTTTCAGCATTCGAACAGCCATAGGAGGCGCCAATGCTGATGAACCGTTTTCCATTCCTTTCGCTCGTGCCGACCAACGTGCTTGTTGAAGGATTGCTCGACAGATCGCACGCCCGTGTACGCGCAACGATCGAACGGACGAAGATAGATCATGTGACGTTTGAGCTCACACCGAAAGCAGATGCATCCAGCGTCGTGCAGTTGTTGGATTGGCAGATGGTTTCACACATGGTCGTGGGTGTGTCTTATAGCGTCGAGATTGATGAGTCTGGCGCTGTGTCGAGCGCCATTGGTGGAGAGCCTCTGCGTCAAGTTCCAGCGCCGATTGAGTTCCTTCTCAGATGTTGTCATCGCCAGTTGCGCAATCTGGCGTGTCAGTACGTTGACGAGCTCCGATCACTGCCGTCTGTCGCTTCTGCTCAAGAGTGTATGCGTGGCAATGCCGTCTCCTACCTAGACCTTTTGCGCAAGATAGAGATGTTCTACCGTGCTTTTTCTCCTCCACCACGCGTGCGTTCAGTCTGCATGGACTGTTTTCAGCGTGAAGCCGGACTCATGATTCCAATGCGTGGCAATGCGCAAAGGAGACTGCATCTGGATATGTCTGGTGTTAGAAACAACCGCCACGTGGCTTCTGCCTTGAGTCACTGTATGGGGGAGGACTACAGCCTTGATATCTTTCCCGCATTCGTTCTTATTCCGCACGAGCAACTAGTCTTCTCTGAAGTCTTTTACAGACTTTACGAAGCCGGAATGAATAGATGTCTGGAAGATGTCTTTGAGGATGAGCGCGACATTTACATCGCCAAAAGGCTCATGGAAGGAACTCCACCAATCGAGTCGTGAACTCTTCTCCTTAGACGCGCCGGGCTTGATCACGCATCGCCCGGCGTTTCGTTATTGAGGTCAGGCCTCCGATATAGGATTTTGAATATACCTTATCGTCAAAAAATCATAGATCATAGACCTGACCCTATCCACCCATTTAAGGCCAAAACATCTATCCCTCGAAGCCCTAGCAGGGGCTCCTCTCCGATCTCGAGACGACGCCCACGGCCGTCGAGCTGGTCTGGGGCATGACCTGCTACAAGGCGGTCAGGGGCATCTACCTCCTCGGCAGCGTCTACGCCCGCACCTCGAGCGTCGGCTCGTACGGCAACCGCGTCGCGTCGGGGTCTTCGACGGGGGCGGCCTCCGCGTCCGCGACTGGGACGATGGCGGCCGTAGCGTCTACGTGGGGGTCTCCTCCTCACGGAAGGTTCTCTGATCCTCGTTCCTTCGCTACTCTCCGGCCGGCACCTCCACTCGTGGACGGTGCCGGGCCTATCCGCTCCGATAACGCGCCGCGTTGTCGTCGCAGATGGGCAACCGCTCAAAAATTCCCGTCCGTATGGGCGGGTGGCGCGTCGGAAACGACGCGTAACGGTGTCCGCTCCCGCATCAACCTGGGAGTTTCCGACAACAAGGAGGTGCCGTATGGCGCACTCAATCGAGATCGTGAAGGGGCCGAACAAGTTCGACCTGATGGTTTCCCTCTTCCACGGCGATGGCCAGGTCGTGGGAGAACGCCAGATGCTCGATTTCGAGCTCAGGGACGAGAACGGCGAAACCCTGACGGTTTCCGTCTGCATCTGGTCGGTGGAACGCGAGGGCATGCTCAGCATCGAGCAGTGGGTCATCAAGGGCCTCACCGCCAGCGGGAAGAAATTCCCGATCAGCTACAACGCACGGACTCGCAAGGGCTACTACTGGCCCGAGCCCGAGGACAGGTAGCGGGAATGGGGTCAGGCCGTTTATTGTGCATGAACCCTACTTTCTTCAAACAAAAACGCCCAGCGTGAGCTGATCGTTTTTGTGGTGACCCCAGGGAGAGTCGAACTCCCGTTACAAGCTTGAAAAGCTCGTGTCCTAACCATTAGACGATGGGGCCGAGTAGCTATTCATCAGGCGCTCAAGCGCATGACGGCTTTTCC
>JBBTQF010000048.1:0-15758 GCA_038065815.1 Patescibacteria group bacterium | reverse complement strand
CTCTCGATTTTGGCAGAAGTCCCGAAAGCCAAAATCGGAGGACGATGGGGCCGAGTAGCTATTCATCAGGCGCTCAAGCGCATGACGGCTTTTCCATCCTTTGAGCTGTCTTTCTCTGAGATAGGCATCTCGGTAGTTCCCAAAATCTTCTTGGTACGTTAGATGAACCGGAAGTCGTTTTGAGGTCGTCTGTACATGGCCGTTCCGATGTTGATTAAGCCGCACATCTAGATTGCGCGTGCTACCAACATAGTACGAACCGTCGCTACAGGTCAGAATGTAGCAGGAACAGGGCATAGTGCAAAGTCCTAACCATTATCCCGATTCCGATCAAAGATCGGAATCGAGGACTCTCGATTTTGGCAGAAGTCCCGAAAGCCAAAATCGGAGGACGATGGGGCCGAGGTAGCGAGAGTGTAGAAAAAAAATGAGTTTGTGTCAAAAGGGCTTTCTAATTGCCCTTGATTTTTATCTTCAAACGTGCTATTATGGAGTCAATAAATCGAGAAGCACAACGTTTTTGAACATTCTCACAATTGAAGGCTTTATGAATTACTGGCGAATTTTGCGTTACCTACAGATCGGTTTGCTTTTCTTATTTTTGTACGGCAATTATTCCCTTATTGCGTATGCAGAGGAAACAAGCGACGCCGTAACTGCCACAGAAGAGACAACCGAGGCTACGATTGGAGACCTAGTAAAAAGTGAAGACTCAAGTGCTGTATATTACTGGGCCGACGACGGCGAACGCTACGCGTTTCCAAATGAGAACGTGTATTTTTCTTGGTATGGCGATTTTGATGAAGTCAAAGAGGTTTCGTCAGATGATTTAGCATCGATCAGTTTTGGTGGTCTGGTTGATTATCAAGCTGGCACGTCCCTTGTGAAAATGCCAAGCGTGAATACCGTGTATGCCGTTGAGCCAGACGGTATCCTGCGGGCGATTGAAAGCGAGGAAGATGCAGAAGCACTTTATGGTGAAGATTGGGCAGAGCAAGTTGATGATCTTTCTGAAGCATTTTTTCCTCGGTATGAAGTTGGTGAAGCAATTGATGTCACAAGCGGTGAGTTACCAGAAGGCTATTTGATGCAAGATGAGGATGGTGACCTGTGTCGTGTAGACTCAACAGGTTCATGTGTCGAGATTGATGATGCCATCTCTGAAGAACTCGAAGCGCTTTATGAGCAGTATGCTGAAGATTACGAGACGGTTGCCGAGCGCATGGAAGAAGCCTTTGGGACAGAAATTTCATTCGAAGATTTTGATGTATCCATCCTTGAAAGCATTCTTAGGGAACTTTCGAGTGCCCTCGATCCTGTGTTCATTGAAGAGTCCTTGCGTATTGCCACGGAGATGTATGACTTGTATTCGCTTGAAGTATTTAATGAGGGTGAGTGGGAGGATGGTGAGTGGGATGACGAAGACGGAGATCACATGAAGGATTATTGGGATGATGTCTATGATGAGTGGCTGGAGGAAGGGGAAGGTGACGAAGATTGGTTTGAGTCCTATTACGAGGAATGGATAGAAGAAGGCTATGCAGATTATTACAATGAGTATTACGATTATTTTGCGGAGTCTGGCGAGGACGTAGAGTACGACTACGAAGATTGGAGCGACTATTTCGGAGAGAGTTCTGATTGGAGCTCGGATGAGGATGGATTCTACTATACAGATGAAAGTGGAGAGGTCATCTACTATGATGAGTCGGCAGATTCAGATTTTACAAGTGAAGACGACTCGGAGGGTGATGACAGCGAAGAATATGATTCAGGTGACTCAAGTTCAAGTGACAGTTCAGGATCAAGTGAATAGTTTTTATCTCATTTTATGAGCCAATAGCTCTAGCTTAACAATTGAAGAGACGCTAGTATGGAGGGGCAACTTACGGTTGGTCTTCTTATTATGAAAATCATTACTCATTCAACCGAAGAAACAAAAAAACTCGCCACGCAGTTTGCAGGACGCCTTAAGGGTGGTGAGCTTATTGCGCTTGTTGGCCAACTTGGTTCTGGAAAAACGACCTTTGTGCGTGGCGTAGTCGAGGCGCTTGGTTCAACAGCTAGAGTGAAAAGTCCGACGTTTACGCTCATGAACATTTATCCAACGTCTCATAAAAAAATTTCTCGCGTTGTCCATGCGGATTTTTATAGAACAAACGTGACGGATAATATTTATGATGATTTAGGATTATCCGAGGAACTTACTACAGAAAGTGTTTTGTTCATTGAATGGCCGGATGAAGCCCAAACAAAAGAACCGTCTTGGACGATTCTTTTTGAACATGGTGTGCATCCATCTGAACGCGTGATTATTCTCCAGCCACACGGAACACCTCATCAACGCTCGTGACGCCATCGAGTGCTTTGAGGAGTCCATCTTGTACCATTGTTGTCATGCCCTGCGCTTTTGCAATATCACGCATCTGATATTCAGAGACAGAGCTTTCAAGTACGGCTTTCTCAACTTCTGCATCCATTACTAGAAGTTCGTAGATACCTAGTCGGCCTTTGAAGCCGGTATGGTTACACGCATCGCACCCTTTGCCTCTAGAGAATTTTAGCGCGTCGAGTTTCACTGTCTCGCCAGCATTTGCCGGAATGTCGGAGAGGATTTTTTTGACGCGTTCAAGAACATCTGGCTCGAGGGTCGCATCTTCCTTGCACGCTGAATGAATTTTACGCACGAGGCGTTGACCGATGATAGCGTTCAAAGCTGGTGCAAGTAAAAATGGTTTGACGCCCATGGATAGGAAGCGTGGAATCGCGCCAGCCGCATCATTGGTGTGAATCGTGGACAGCATTAAGTGTCCAGTCAGCGCGGCCTGAATGGAAATTTCCGCAGTTTCCAGATCGCGTATTTCACCGACCATGATGATGTCAGGGTCCTGACGCAGAATTGAGCGAAGGCCTTTGGCAAACGTGTAATCTTTAGCGTGGTCAATTTGGCTCTGGTTGATCCCTTCGAGTTTATATTCAACAGGATCCTCGAGAGTAATAATTTTAACGTCCGGAGTGTTGAGCCTTTGTAACACGGCATAGAGTGTTGTGGTCTTTCCGCTTCCAGTCGGACCGGTTGTCATAATCATGCCATGTGGCTTCTCGGTTTCAGCTTTGAACTTTTCCAGCACGCGCGGTCGAAAGCCAAGCGCCTCAAATCCGAGTTTCACGGAGCCGGGGTGTAGTAAACGCATCACGACCGACTCGCCATACGCGGTTGGAATCGAGGATGTGCGGACGTCAACATTTTCATTCTTAAGAAAAATAGTGAAGCGTCCGTCTTGCGGGCGATCGGTAATGTTGAGTTTCAAATCCGAAATGAGTTTGATGCGACTGATCATTCGCTTCCATGACTCCGGAGGCAGTTTGGCGACGTTTTGTAGGACGCCATCAACACGCAAACGCACCATAATTCCATGTTCCTCCGCCTCAATATGTATGTCGCTCGAGTCGAGTTCAAGGGCGGCCGCGATGACGATCGCTATCACATCCGTCACTGATGCCGCATTAAGGAGTTTTTGAATGGCCTCAAAATTATTCGCAACAGTTCGATATTTCGTAAGATCATCTTCAGAAATTTTAACGCCTTTTACGATTTGTTTCAGGTGCGGAATCATGTCATACAGTTTGAGAGCATATTCAAAACTTTGCGGTGTGATTTTATAGAGCACAACATGCGACTTGTAGCGCTCGCCTAGCTGAAATCCGATCTCTTTGACTGTATCCTGCGTCGGATCTACGGCTCCAAGTCGCAACTCCGGGCCAGTATACAAAAAGCAGACCGCTTTTAACGCAGTTGCTTGTTCTTTTGGGATGAGCACGAGCGCCTCGGGCGTAACCGCAAAACCCTTTAGGTTCACGTAGCCAACACGCAGTCGTGTGGCTTCTTCTTGCGCGAGCCCTTCTTTTTCGCCAAGGTGCACATCTGTCATTTTCTGCTCAAGTTTTTCTTCAACGCTTTGCAGGGTTTTGGCTTTTGAAGGTTGCCGTGTGGGCGTCGTTGTCTTCTTGAGAAGATCTTCAATTGAAGGAAGGTCTTTGGGCACAGCCTTTATCGGATGAGTTTGAATTGTACGACCATGCGTTCAAGTTTTGAGACGATGGCCGTGCGTTTTGCAAATTTTTGATACGCACCATACCAAGTTGCGTAGACGAGACTTGTCATAAATCCACCGAAGGCGAGCACGAGGATCAGTCCGCTGACGCTTGCCAGTAGCATCACGATCATCCATATCAGCATGGAATTCATGGCGAGACTCAAGAGGAGCAAGAACAGATACGGGATCGCGAGTAGGAAGATCGCTCCTATGAGTATGAGCGTACCAAGAAGGCCTACGAGGAACAATAGGACGGCGACCTCGGTGACTGCTGTTAGGTGATGGCGTATGATGTTCCAACTGTCCCCAAGCGCGATTAGGATTGTTTTCTTTTTTGTGACGATTTCGATCATGGCAAAGATTGTCAGGCAACCAAGTAGAAGAGTTAGAGGAATCGTTACGACAAGCATGGCGAATGTCACGAGTACTTGCGTCGCAGGATCAGTGCTCACAAAACTTGATATGACAGCAGTTGAGAAAACGTGTACAAGCGCAAGCGCGATCCTCCACAGCGCGTTGAGGCCGAGTAGGCGCACAAGGACGAGTCCAGACGGATGCCACCACGTATTTTTGCCACGCTGTTTGAGGCGGTGGAATAAGTTGGCCTGTCCGTTTATGGAGAGTAACAGGAGCAGAACAAAGCCAAAGACTAAAGCCCCTCCAGTTAAGATTTGACGTGTCGTGTCAATGAGCGAGAGTGTCTGTAGATATTGCACGAAACTGGAGAGACCGGGAATCGCTCGCACAACAAGCTCGGTCAGACTTGTGCCGGAGAGTGTGTCGCGCACGAGCCGTACGATTACATCTATGACACTGCCTGTGTTTAACAAACCAGCAAATAATCCAAAAAACCACAGCTCCTTATGATGCCACGTTGTTTGAACTGCCTGTTTCAGGATGTCGCGGTAGATGTGCATAGCTCCTCGAATTCCTCCTTCTCGAGCGTTTCCTTCTCGAGTAAGGTTTTAGCGATCGCATTGAGCGTCGCGCGTTTTTCTGTCAGAATCCGCGTCGCGGTTTCTTGCGCCTCTGCAATAAGGCGGGAGATTTCCGCGTCAATCTTTTCCGCGGTTTTTTCCGAGTAATCACGTTGCTCGTGGATCTCCCTACCTAAGAATACCATTTCTTCCATATTTCCGAACGTGCGCGGTCCAAGCGCGTCGCTCATACCATAGCGCGTAACAAGTTCTCGTGCCATCTCCGTTGCCCGTCGTAGATCATCTGAAGCTCCTGTGGTGACGTCGTCCATGACGAGTTTTTCAGCAGTGAATCCTCCAAGCAGTACTGCGAGCTCATCAATGAACGAGCCTCGGGTGTGGAGTTTTTTGTCTTCAATCGGCAACTTCATTGTATATCCAGCCGCTCTACCACGAGAGATGATAGAAATTTTGTGGACAGGATCAGCGTTCGGTAGGGAATGAGCAACAAGAGAGTGACCGCCTTCATGGTACGCCGTCACCTCTCGTTCCTTCGAGTTCAACAAGTGGCTTCGGCGTTCTGGGCCGAGTATCACTTTTTCAATTGAAAGCAGGATGTCAGTTTGGCTCACTGTTTTGTTGTTGTGACGAGCGGCCAGAATCGCCGCCTCGTTCAGAACGTTTGCGAGATCTGCTCCCGAGAATCCGACGGTGCGTTCGGCAACGCGACGGATGTTGACACCTTCTTCCAATGGTTTATTTTTTGCGTGGATTTGGAGAATTGCTTCGCGGTCGTTGATGTCTGGCAGATCGAGTATGACGCGACGATCAAAACGGCCAGGACGAAGAAGCGCAGGATCAAGCACGTCCGGACGGTTAGTCGCAGCCATTACAATCACACCGATATTTGGATCGAAACCGTCCATCTCAACGAGAATTTGGTTGAGCGTTTGCTCACGTTCATCGTGTCCACCGCCAAGTCCTGCGCCACGGCGTCGTCCAACCGCATCAATCTCATCAATAAAAATAATGCATGGTGCGCCCTTTTTCGCTTTGGCAAACAAGTCGCGCACGCGCGAGGCTCCAACACCGACAAACATCTCTACAAATTCAGATCCAGAGATGTGAAAGAATGGAACTCCAGCTTCGCCAGCCACGGCACGAGCAAGCAATGTTTTTCCTGTCCCAGGCGCGCCCATTAGAAGAACACCTTTTGGAATCTTGGCTCCAACTTCTGTAAACTTTTTTGGATCTTTCAGAAACTCTACGATTTCGAGAAGCTCTTCTTTAGCTTCTTTGGCACCAGCAACATTTTCAAACGTAATTTTATTCTTATTCTGATCAACTTCGCGCGCGCTCGACTGGCCAAACATCATGGCTTTCGAGTTCGCTCCTTGCAATTGACGGAACATGAACCACAAGATGAGTCCGAGCAGTAGAAGTGGCAATAGCGAAGGCAGAATCGTGCGCGAGATCGTCGCGCCAACGCCTAACTCTTTGATGTCAATCGGCACGATGCTTAATTCTCCTGTCGTAACGCCGTAGCTCACCAGTAGTTCAGATAGTGGCTGACCAGCCTCCTTACGCGTGATTGCCTCACCACCGTCTTTTTCAAAGACGAGCACAGTATCTTCCAATACTTCGATACGCTCGACTTCACCCGTGTGAATGCGTTCAACAACTGTATTGATACTTATCTCTTGAGGCTTTTCTTTACCGAGGTCAATTGTGGAGAACAAGGCGCTGATCGCGAAGATAGCAAGAAGCGCGATGATAATGTTTTTTGAAAGTGGTCGCATAGTCAGTCTTTATTCTACACTATTTCAGCGATTTTGGTTTCTTCCGTCACTTTTGTTGTCTCTACTTCTTCTGTCTCTTTCTCTTTAGGTGTTTTTAATGAGAGCCCTAGACGATGTTCGTTTGGTTCAATTGAGACGACACGGAATTTCATTATGTCGCCGATGTTGGCGATCTTGCTCAAGTCATCAACTGGGCTGTCCGAAAGCTCGCTTACGTGGGCGAGGCCGTGGATTTCAGTGTCGAGCTCCACAAAGAAGCCGAACGGATTTACTTTGAGAACTTTACCTTCCACGAGCTCGCCGATCTTGTAGCGATTTGCTACGTTGGCCCATGGGTCAGTGATGAGTTTTTTCATGGAAAGGAAAATCTTTGAGCCTTCAATGCCGATGATCTCGGCTTTCACAGTCTGACCGACACGCACGACATCGCGTGGATGATCAATGCGTTGCCAAGCGAGCTCGCTGATGTGCACCAGTCCCTCAAGTCCATCGAATTTCACGAAGGCGCCGAAGTCCGCGAGTGCCGTTACTTCGCCTTCAATGACGTCACCGATGTTGTGTTGCGCGATCACCCCTTTCTGCTTCTCCTCCCACATCACCTTTTCAGAGACAATGAGTTTTTCGTCTACCTCGTTTGCGTCAATGACACGCACCTGCATTGTGGTGCCTATATAGGACTTCAATTTCTCTAAAATTTTGCTCTTGTCGCCACCTGTAACGCGTGGGTAATGCTCTGGCGCAAGCTGTGAGACAGGCAAAAAGCCACTCACGTTCTCCACACGCACGATGAGACCGCCTTTGTTGGCGTCGAGTACAGTAACATCAATCACATCCGCGCTCTTGAACAATCGCGTGATTTCTTCCCATGCTTTCTTTTGTCCAGCAAAGCGGAAGGAGAGCTCAACCTCTCCGTTTTCATTTTCAATTTCAACGACTGTTGCTTCTACCTCATCGCCCTCTTTCAGCGACGCGTATTCTGAAGACTCTGCATACAGTTCACGGCCACGGATGACGCCGGTTTTTAAACCAGCAAGGTCAATGCGCACTTCGCGTCGGCTTGCGGTAAGGACGTTGCCGCGAATGACGTCTCCGACTTTTGGAATTTTTAGATAAACGTCGTTCTCGAGCAATTGATCGAGCGTTTTGTTCGCGTCAAACATAACGAAAAGCCAGTCTCAATCCCACGAAGCTTTAGCGAATGGGGAGGAGGCTGGAACTAAGAATAAGAACGGGAAGAGTGTATCCGAAAGCTTTAAAAATGGCAAACTTTGTGTTAAAGTTTTTTATATGACTTTTCCTCACCAATCCTTTCTCGACGAGTTTAAGATCGCGATCAACAAGTTGTCTGTTGGTGTACCAAATGATATTCGAGAGCAGGCGCAGAAACTTTACAATGAGTTAGTCGCCAATCCTGAAGCGACGGAAGAGCAGATTCACGACGCGCTTGTCACCGTTGGCAAGCAGGAGTTTGCTTATCGTCGCGCTTATGAAGAACTCGTCGGCCATGCTGGCGCCACGGAGCTTCAAGCAATGGTTTTAGATCATGTTGAGCCAAACGTGAAAGAAAAGATCATCAAGTTTTTGAGTGATGGCATCTCGCTTACCGAGCTCTTGAAAAGTGATGTGTTTGAGCATGACTTTACGGCTGAAGAGCGCTATCAAATTGAGGATGGTCTTTTCGACGCGCAAGAACATCTGCAAGAGCATGGGCCAAAGATGCTCGAAGAAAGACGTGCCGAGTTTGATGCGCTTGTAAAAAAGTGGCAAGGCCATTTTTCACAGATGGAAGAAAAAATTGCCGAGCTGAAGGCTCTGGCAGACAAAGATAAAAAGTGGACTGCCGAGATTTTGGATAAAGTAAAAATATTTGAAGAGGGATGGTCAGTTGTTGAGCGAGACACCGAGCCAACAGAGATTGAGAAAGAGATCGAGTATTGGAAGGGTACGATTGAGGCGTAGCCCATTGACGTTTTTAGGTTTTGGCAGTATGTTCTTGCCGTCTTCGGAGTCCACATGCCCCTACTTCTCCTCACCACCTGCCTACCGGCACTCTGTACGAGCTGTCTCGATGAAAATGGCGTCGGTATGCCGTCCCTCGTTGATACGTCAGCGCATATCAACTACACCAAGACATCAACGGCGAGGTATGGCCCAGCATTGGAAGGACAACTTCTCGTCGGTGGTTTCACCAGCGAGAACAGAGCGATTGCGATCGTCGTGCCAGACGCCTCTTCCTTCGATGGAGAATGGCAGTTCGTGCATGTTGATTTTCAAGGAGATGGAATCCCGGACGCCCACCAGCAAGCCGCTTCGATCTACATCCAGATATTGGTCACTGGAGTTCCGATCGGTACGCCGATTACGTTCACCGCGCTCAAGATGAGCGCCGAGCACGTCGCTTGTAAGACACATGGCGACGTACCTCTCTTTCAACCTGTCGAAACTAGGACATGCCTCATGTCTGGTGAGAGTGCAGAGCTGACTTGGGGCGCCTGTAGGCGCACTTCTCAATAATGAGAGCCTTTCTCATTCCGTTTTATGGCCGTTCTCACGCAGAGGGCGGTCGTATGATTTTCGGTTGCCACAGCAAGGCCAACGTGTTATCATTTTGTCGAATTATGATGATTACCTTTCACGGCCTTTCTTGTTTTTCCTTCAACGTAAAGACGACAAACGGCGAAGCGAATCTCGTGGTTGACCCTTATACCAATGAGACTGGATTGCGTATTCCGCGCACGCTCACAGCCGACATCGTTGCCAGCTCACACAAAAGTCAGAACGCCAATAACTTTGAAGCTATAGTGGCTCCTGAACATGGCGCGACGTTTGTGGTTGATTTACCCGGCGAGTACGAAGTTAAGGGACTTTTTGTGTATGCGATTAATGCTCCGCTCAAGGATGGTAAAACTAGCCATCGTATTTTTCGTATCGAAGCGGAAGGGATGACAATTGCACATCTCGGCGCTATTGATCGAACGCTCACGGATGAGGAAGTTTGTGAGCTTGGGAGTGTTGACGTGCTCATTTTGCCGGTTGGCGGTAATCGAGTGCTTGACGCCAAGACAGCGATGGAAGTGATAGAAGAGATCGAACCTCGCTTGGTGATTCCATCAAATTTTGCCGTGAGCAATCTCAAAGAGAATCTCGCAGATGTTGATGCATTTTGTAAAGTGTTTGGCTCATGTGAGCACGACACAAGCAATAAGCTCAAACTCATGCGCAAGGATTTACCAGAAGAGGAAATGATCGCGAGAGTCTTGAGTCGAGAATAGAGACAAACGAGACAGAATGGACAAATGTTACAAAGGCTATGGAAGAACTTTATCCAATACCGGATCCGACGGAAGCAAGACGACGGCGGGCATATCGTTTTTGCCTGACTCTCTCGCTCATCATCATCGGCGGTGGCTCGCTGTACTTTCTTTGGCAAGAGGTTATCTCATTTGCACGCGCGATTCCACAAGAGTTTTCCTCGCCAGAAGTCGAGCAGGCGGTGGGAGGATTCAAGGATGTCGGTGATGAAGCATCGAGCCAATTTAATGAAGATATTAAGCCGGGATTGCAAGAGGTTGTGTCAGATATGCAAACGCAAATTGAGACCGTGGCCACAGACACGCAAGAGAATGACACGCCGTAAGGTTTTGTA
The DNA here is from genome assembly GCA_038065815.1 of Patescibacteria group bacterium. GTDB lineage: Bacteria > Patescibacteriota > Patescibacteriia > UBA9934 > CAMTUG01 > JBBTQF01. The sequence goes on along the minus strand of JBBTQF010000048.1, from coordinate 5,299 downwards.
TTTTGTATGAATATTAAGAAGAAGGGTGCACAACAAGAACAACATTTGCCGATTGACACACTCGGCCATATTGAATTGAAGCCGATCACTCGCGAGATGGAGACGTCGTATTTGAATTATGCGATGTCGGTCATTGTGTCGCGCGCGTTGCCAGATGTACGCGACGGCTTGAAGCCCGTGCATCGTCGTATTTTGTATTCCATGTGGCAAACTGGGTTGCGGTCAGGCGCAAGATTTCGCAAGTGCGCGACTGTCGTCGGAGACGTGCTTGGAAAGTATCATCCGCACGGCGACTCGGCCGTGTATGACTCGCTGGTGCGCATGGCGCAAGATTTTTCTTTGCGTTACCCGCTCATTAATGGGCAAGGAAATTTTGGATCTCTGGACGGGGATTCTGCGGCAGCATATCGCTACACGGAAGCAAAACTTACCTCCATCGCCGAGGAGATGCTATTTGATATCGAAAAGGATACTATCGCGTTCATGCCAAATTTTGACGGCACGCACAAAGAACCGCGTGTCTTGCCTGCAAAACTTCCGAATTTGTTGTTGAATGGTACGCTCGGCATTGCGGTCGGTATGGCAACGAATATTCCACCGCACAATCTATCCGAGTTGTGCGACGCTGTTGTCGTGCTCATCGAAAATCCTGACGCATCGGTTGTTGATCTCATGCAGTACGTGAAAGGCCCTGATTTTCCGACGGGCGGCATAATTTATGGCGCCAAGGATTTACAGCAGGCTTACTCCACAGGGAAGGGCTCGATTGATGTGCGCGCGAAGACCGAGATTGTGGAAGCGAAAACAGGTTGGCAAATCATAGTCAATGAAATTCCTTATCAGGTGAACAAGGCGACGCTTTTGGAAAGAATTGCCGAGCTGGTGCAGGAGAAAAAGATTGAGGGAATTCGCGATTTGCGCGATGAGTCTACGCGAGAAGGCGTGCGCATTGTGGTTGAGCTCAAGAAAGACGCTTATCCGAAAAAGGTACTCAATCGTCTGTTTCAGCTCACTGCGTTGCAACAGGCGTTTCACTTCAACATGTTGGCGCTCGTTGATGGGATTCAACCACGCGTGCTTTCACTGAAGAATTTGCTGGAGGAGTACGTCAGGCATCGCGAGACTGTCGTGCGACTGCGCACGCAGTACGATCTTGATTGCGCCAAAGGCCGTGCTCATATTTTGGAGGGATTGCGTATCGCGTTGTTGAGAATTGACGAGATTATCAAGATGATTAAGAAGTCTAACGACAAGGATGAAGCGCGCGTGAATTTGATGAAGGGTTTCAAGCTCTCCGACTTGCAGGCTGGAGCTATTCTTGAGATGCGTTTGCAACAGCTCGCTAACCTTGAGCGGATGAAGGTGGAACAGGAGTACGAAGAAAAATTGAAGCTCATCAAGGAGCTTGAGGCGATTTTGAAATCTGAAAAGCGAGTTTCGACGATCGTTAAGGACGAGGTGCTGGAAATCAAAAAGCGGTTTGGCGATCAGCGTCGCACGGAGATCGTGAAAGCGGCGATTGGTGAGTTCAAAATGGAGGACGTGATTCCGGACACGCCAACTATCGTGATTATGAGTCGCGACGGCTACATCAAGCGTCTGCCACCTGATACATTCCGCACGCAAGGGCGCGGTGGCAAAGGCGTCTCTGGCCTCACGACAAAGGAAGAGGATATTGTTGAGCAGGTGTTTAGCACAACCACGCACAAGGATTTGATGTTCTTTACGAGCCGTGGACGCGTCTTTCAGCTAAAGGCTTACGACGTACCAGAAGCATCGCGTATTGCTAAAGGTCAGGCGCTCGTGAACTTTTTACAGCTTGGGCCGGGCGAAAAGATTTCGGCTTCGCTTTCGCTTGATGATATCGCCTCCATGAAGCATCTCGTCATGGTCACGAATAAAGGGACGGTCAAAAAGAGCACTCTCGCGGATTTTGCCAATGTGCGACGATCGGGGCTTATCGCAATCAAGTTGAAAGAAGGAGATAACTTGGAGTGGGTCAAACCGACGAACGGCAACAATGATATGGTTCTTGTGACCGGCAACGGTCAGTCAATTCGTTTCAGCGAAAAGGAGGCGAGACCGATTGGACGGGCGGCATCAGGCGTGCGTGGTATTCGAATGAAGGGAACGGATGAAGTGGTAGGTATGGACGTCTTGCCCGGCAAGACAAAGGAGGGGGAGTATCAATTACTTGTGGTCATGCAGAATGGGTTTGGCAAGCGTACTGATATGACGGAGTACAAAACACAAAGGCGTGGAGGATCAGGTATCAAGACCGCGGCGGTCACGAAAAAAACTGGCAAAATTGTGAGCGCGTTTGTGGTCGGTGGCAAAGATGAGCGCGATTTGTTCTGCGTGTCAGAAGGCGGGCAGGTGATTCGCACGGCGCTTTCATCCATTTCTGAAGTTGGTCGCGCGACGCAAGGTGTCCGAGTCATGCGTTTCAAGCAAGAAAACGATAAAGTCTCCAGTGTGGCGATTGTGTAGTCTAGTCAAACTACAGATGTGAGTTGAAAGGATATGGAATCGTCGTCAAAAAGAATTTATCTCGACCTCGAGTATCTTTACCCTGGCATGACGCCTGAAAAAGGACGACCCAGCGAAAAAGAGAAGCGTCAGATCGTACAAATTGGCGCAATTCTTTTTGATGGCGACACAGGGTTAGAATGTGAATCCTTTGATGTGCTTGTCCTGCCAGCGTTTGAAAAAAAACTCCCTCCATTTTTTGTTGAACTTACTCGCATCAATCAGCGCATGGTTGATGCAAAAGCTATTTCATTTCCAGAGGCGTTGAAGCACCTCGTCTCTTTTTGTAAAGGTTATCCGATTTGGATTTTCCACGCAGATCAGTCTGTGTTGGAACAAAATTGTCAATACTTCGATATTCCCTTCCCTTTTCAAAAATCGTTCATACAAGTCAAAGAACAGTTACCGACATGGGGGCTTAATCCAGACCAATACTCAAGCGGAACTTTATTCAAAGCAGCGGGTCTTCAAATGGACGGAAGCAAAGTTCATAATGCTTTACACGATGTGCGTAGCATGGCTAATGCAGTGTGGGTGTTTGAACACCCAGAGACAGCCGCCTCACGAAGTTGGTTGGCGCCTAAATAAACTGGGAGAAAAAATTTCGTGACGGATATGCGAACGCAATAGGTCGGCAGATTGTCCTGATTTTTTTGTTTTTTCAACTTGCCCATCCATAATTTTTTTAAACACTTCTACATTTTTTTTCACAAACCCATCATTGTCAAACTCAACAGTAAAGAGAGGTGAAATTAAATTTTGGTATATCCCAGGGAAAAAATTTCCGTCTTTTATAATGTAGCCAGGAAGTTCAGTAATAATTCCTCCTTGTACGGGTTTTTGGTCCGGAACTTCGTAGGGGTAGACCTCACCAGTAAAAGTTTGTTGGCGGCAAAAATCGTGTGGGAACGAATTCGCTTTGTAGTCACGCAAAATGGACACACGATTATGACCTTCTACGAGGTCGGCTTGTAATTGAGTATTCGTCATTTTTTCAAATTGGTCTGATGTGAAGAAATGACAGCTTAATTCAATTCCATCTTCCTTCGTATGAAATTTTTGGCTAAAAATATCAGCTTCGTCTGTCTTTCTCAATTTCAAAAATTGATCTAGCCTGTTGAAATGGGATATCCGATTCAACATTCTGAAGATCAGTTAAGGATTGAGCACTGGCGAGCTGATGTGCAATAGCTTCGGCTTCCTCGCGAGATAATAATCTTTGCGTATAGTAATCAAAGAGGCGAATGTAAGCCTCGTCTTTACTGTTCTGAAAGCTGGGCTCGTTGGCATCAACAGGTTCTAATTGTATTTCACCTTTACATTTATGCATAAGAGCCACATTGTAACAATGTATCCAATAAGGACAAAGTCTCACTTCTTATTCGCTTGACTTAAAAGACAGAATTTGGCATAGTTCCGCCGTTGTCGCTTTTATCATCTACTATCCATTTATGGGTGTCCCAATATGTCGTCACAATCATCGCCGTCGCGGTAATCGCCGAAGCCACAACGCGCTTGAAAATATTATGACCGTCAACTGCCCGAAGTGCAAAGCGGTCGTCCTTCCGCATCATGTGTGCAAGGTCTGTGGAACTTATAATGACCGCAAGGTTCTCAAAGTTGAGAAGCGTGTGGAAAAAGCTCTTGTCAAAGCCACGGCAACCAAACAGACATCCACGGACAAAAAATGAGCTCCAGTATGTCTAACAGGCACCTTGCAAGAACGATTGCTATGCAGTCACTGTACGAGTGGGATTTTTTGGGTGGCCACATGGAGCGACTCGACGAAATTGTGACGTACAATAAGAAGGAGTTCGCGCCAGATTTTGAGGACGGTGGCTACATCGTAGAGACAGTCAATAATGTGATTGTCAAACAAAAAGAGATTGATGAGACGATTCGCCGTTTTGCGCCAGACTGGCCTATCGAGCAGATGACAATTATTGATCGTAATGTCCTGCGCATTGGTGCCTACGAGCTTTTGTATGCCGACAATATCCCATCCAAGGTTGCCATTAATGAAGCGATTGAAATGGCGAAGTCCTTTGGTGGCGATGCATCTGGACGTTTTGTCAACGGCGTTCTTGGAGCAATTTATAAGGATCAACTTAAAGAAGGCAGGGTCAAGTCGGTTGACGTGGAAAATTCAACGACAAAATCTAAATGAGATTGAAATAAGAAATATTATGGAAGAAAACTTAAGCGGGTTGGAGGCGAATCTGGGGGTTACGTTTAAAAATAAGGATCTGCTCAAGCACGCGCTTGTGCACCGATCCTACCTCAACGAACATCCAGATTTTCCTCTCGGACAAAATGAGCGACTCGAGTTTTTGGGTGATGCTGTGCTTGAGCTCGTCGTGACCGAACACCTGTATCACACTTACGACAATGCTGAAGGCGAGCTCACGAACTGGCGAGCGTCGTTGGTGAACGCTGATATGTTATCCAACATTTGTCGCGGGCTTGATGTGGAGCCGTATCTATATTTGTCGCGTGGTGAGCAGAAGGATGCTGACAGTAAGGCGAGACGCTATATTCTCGCGAATGCGATGGAGTCTATCATCGGCGCGATCTATCTTGATCAAGGGTGGGAGGTGAGTAAGGAGTTTATACAACGTGTCGTGCTCGACAAATTGCCTTATATCATTGAACATCGTCTCTATATTGATCCAAAGAGCCGTCTGCATGAAGCGTCACAATCAACTGTTAGTATGAGACCTTCGTACAAAGTGCTTTCGGAAGAAGGGCCAGATCACAACAAACGATTTGT
>JBBTQF010000047.1:0-9367 GCA_038065815.1 Patescibacteria group bacterium | reverse complement strand
CGTGGTACAAAGGCGGCAGAGGATGATGACGTTAAAAAAAGGCTTGATGAGTTTAAGGAGAAGCATCAAGGAGCGGAGGTGTATTATTGATGAGGGGATGTGGTGTAAAATCTAAATAACGCCTGCTACTATTACAATTTACCTATGATTCACATTGGAGAAATCGCGCCACTGTTCGAGAGTGTCACCGCATACCATAAGGGGGAGTTTCATCCGGTCGGACTATTCGATGAAACGTATAAGGACAAATGGATCGTTTTATTTTTCTATCCGCGAGATTTTACATTTATCTGTCCGACCGAAATCAAGGGCTTTGGCGCGCATCGTGCAGAGTTTGAGGCGCTCAACGCCGAGGTGATCGGATGCTCAACGGATTCGGAATGGAGTCACAAAAATTGGTTTGAGCGAGATTTGAAAGATGTCGAGTATCCTGTGCTTGCAGACGTGACCCACGAAGTATCGAGGGCCTACGATGTTTACAACGAGGCAGAAGGTCTTGCCGAGCGAGGATTGTTCATCATTGATCCGGAAAAAATTGTTCGGTACGCACTTGTGAGCGCCGGATCGGTCGGTCGCTCGGTCAAGGAAACTCTACGTGTTCTTGAGGCTCTACAAACTGGCGAACGCTGTCCTGTAGAATGGGAACATGGAAAAGAAACTCTCGGGAAGGCATAAATAAAATAGCGTGGCTCAAGAGCCACGCTATTTTGGATTCAATCAATAGCTCCTTAACAACTCAATTAACGTTCGCACGCCGGCGCCAGTACCACCCTTTCCAGTGTAGGCGTTGATCTGACGCTCTGCAAACGCTGGACCAGCGATATCAATGTGCACCCATGGCACATCATCAACAAATTCCTGCAGTAAAAGTCCGGCTGTCAAGGCTCCGCCGTATTTTCCAGCGATATTTTTGTAGTCCGCGACCTCTGATTTAATCTCTTTTTTGTATGCTCGCTCAAGCGGTAGCTCCCACATCTTCTCTCCTGCTGTCTTTGACGCATCAAGAACTTTCGTGATTAGCTTTCTATTATTACTCATCACGCCGGATATCTCCTCACCAAGCGCAACTACACACGCACCGGTGAGCGTTGCAAGATCAATAATGGCGTCTGGTCTCTGTTGAACTGCGTACGCTAACGAATCAGCAAGCGTAACGCGTCCCTCGGCGTCGGTGTGCAAAACTTCAATCGTTTTTCCGTTGAGAGTCTTCACCACATCGCCGGGACGAATCGCTTTCCCAGACGGCAAGTTCTCGCAAGCGGCAAAAATCCCCTCAACGGTCACACGCGGTTGCAACTTTGCTAAAATTGAAAATACGCCAAGTACTGCAGCCGCGCCAGCCATGTCACACTTCATCGTGTACATCGCCTCTGCCGGCTTAAGTGACAAGCCACCAGAATCAAAGGTTATTGCCTTACCAACAAGGACGATTTTCTTTTTGCTTGAACGCGGTGCATAACGCAGATGCACCATAACTGGAGGATGATCAGATCCTTGTGAAATCCCAAGCACACCGCCCGCGCCAATCTTTTTAAGCGCCGTTTCATCCATTAATTTCATCTTAATTTTCGACTTGCTTTCCTTGACAATACGCTGAGCAACCTTGACGAGTTCGGCTGGTTGCATATGACCTGCTGGCGTGTTGATGAGATCTCGCGCGAGAACGGTACCACTAAAGCTCAACTCACCAAGCTCCGCGCCAACAAGTGCCGCCTTCACATCGCGAAGATCATTGGAGACGACATTAAACTCAACAACAGCTGGTTTGGTTCGCTCCTTTTTGTAAGTCTCAAAGGTATACGACGCCAGTCGCACTCCCTCGACTATCGCGCGACCACATTCCTTTGGATTGAGTCCGCCATGACCTGCTCCATGTAGAATAGAGACAACCTTTTTCATCCCGATCTTGTTCGCAGTTTTATACGAAATCGCCGATACCTCCCGCACCACCTCAATATCAAAACGCTTTTCCTTGCCAAGCCCCACAAGCAGGACGCGCTTTGCGAAAAAACCGCTCGGGCGCACGAGGAGCGTCTCGCCGAGCTTACAAGAAAACTTCTCCTCCTTGACTATAGAGGAAATGAGCCCGCCGAGCGCGTGATCTACGGCGCCAGTCGCCCCGCCGAATTTTTCTTGCCCCTTGAAAGCGTTTACGACGAGCAGATCACACTTCTCGTTCGTTAAATCTCCCTTACGAATTATGATTTGCATATAAAATAGATGGTGACAGTAAATCACACGCTTGACGAAATAGCAATCGCAGGCTATCCTTTATTCACTTTTCATTTCTCAATTAGCTCTTATGGGTGACCGCAAGAAAAATCGCAATATCTGGAAAGACGATCGCAAGGTACAAAAGGCGACGCACCGCAAAAAAGCCGCGATCCGTCACAAAAAGGCTAAATAATTTGGATGACGTCCTCTAGTTGCGGACGAAAACCATGTTCATCCTCGATGAAGCTCCGTGCTCCGGCAAGCCCGACCTGTCCAGTGCGTCTAGCAATTTCAAGTCCTCTTTCTCCAAAACTTGAGCCTGTAATAAGTCCGAGCTCACCCGGCGCAAGCCTGGTGAGTTTTTCGTAATATGGCAGACGCAACTCACCAACAAGTTTACCTTCACGAATAAAGCGCACCGTGTATTCTCGATCATCGAGTTTATGTGTGGAGGAGAGTTTAATATTATCAAAGGAATCAATCCAAACAATGCGCTCATCTTTGAGATCGCGCCAAGGCCAGCTTGCAAGCTCCATGAGTTCGTACAGCGCCTTTGACTCGTGCTCGAGCGTCGCGACAAATTCAGCCGCGGCTTTTGGAAAAACATACGCCGAACGAAATTGCGTGCCTGTTTTATTTCCATCATCATTCCGCTTCATCCAGAGACGCTCGACCTGATCGCGAATAAGCGTGAGCGAGTTACCTTCGTTTGGCCCCACGAGCAATGCGCCATTTTTGAGCTCGACAAAAACCATTACCCCACCACGATTGTCCTCGAACATCTGATCGGAATTACGTGGCGCGGCATTGAACAATACAATGTCCCCCTCCCCAAAGTCCCCTTCCGAGATTAAAAAACTTAATGCAAGCGTCGCAAACGGCGCCGCATCATAAAACGTGGTGGCAACACCAGAAAAAAAGCGTGCGACTTGCGATTCAATACGACTGCGCGCATTTGCGTCCGAGCAATCATTGATGAGAATGAGACGTTGTACGGTCATACTCGTTCCGCGCGTTTACGGTCAGTCTCCTTAAGATACTTTTTGCGAATGCGAATGCTCTCCGGTGTCACTTCAACGTACTCATCCGCGTCAATATATTCAAGAGCGCGTTCCAGATTCATGTCGAGAGGTGGCGTGAGCTGAATAGCAAAGTCGGCGCTACTTGCCCGCATGTTAGTTAACTTCTTCTCACGGATCGGATTCACCGTCATACTCTCACCTCTAGCGCTCATTCCGATCACCATGCCAGCATATACTTCTACGGCTGGTGCCACGAACAAGGCTCCACGATCCTGCAAGATATCAAGCGCGTAGCCAGTTGTCCTGCCCGTTTCGCCGGAAATAATCGAACCTGTTGAACGTCGTTCAATCTCACCTTTGTACGGCGCGAACTTTAAAAAGTTGTGCGAGAACGTTCCCTCACCTCGCGTATCTGTAATAAACTCCGAACGCAAACCGAGCAGTCCGCGTGTTGGCATTTCATATTCAAGGCGTACCGAACCATCACGAGTAACCATATTCGTCATCTCTCCTTTGCGTGCGCCAAGTTTCTGAATCACAACACCTGAAGTGCTTTCTGGCACATCAATAACAACCTGTTCGATCGGCTCCATGAGCTGATCACCTTCCTTGTGCATAATTACCTCTGGCTGTGAAACTTGTAATTCAAACCCTTCGCGTCGCATCTGTTCAATGAGGACTGCGAGATGCATTTCACCACGACCAGAGGCGCGAAACTCATCACCGCCATCAGGAAACTCTACGTGCAAGCCGACATTTGTCTCGAGTTCTTTCTTCAAACGCTCGCGAATTTGGCGCGTCGTCACAAACTTGCCTTCGCGACCGGCAAATGGAGAATTATTCACCATGAAATTCATCGCCAGCGTTGGCTCATCAACTCTGATGATCGGCAACATTTCCGCGTTTGGATCCTCCGCAATCGTTTCGCCTACATAAATGTTTGGAATTCCGGCGATCTGCACAATGTCGCCGGCCACCGCCTCTTGCACCTGACAACGTGTCAGGCCCTCGTACGTAAAGATGTCAGTGATTTTGTGCGCCTGACGCGAGCCATCTGGTCGGATGACAGTCACGTTCATACCAACACGTACCTTGCCCTCAAAAACGCGACCAATCGCCATGCGACCAAGATAGTTATCATAGCCGAGGTTCGCCGGTTGCATACGCAGTGGCGCAGAAATGTTCGAAGGCGCAACCGGCACTTTTTCAAGAATGAGATCAAACAGCGGTTTGAGATCCGTATTTTCATCCGTGAGATGTTTCTTGGCGATGCCTTGCTTGCCAATCGTGTAGAGGTACGCAAAATCAAGTTGCTCGGGTGTGGCGCCAAGCTCCACAAATAAATCAAAAATCATGTTGAGCACCTCATCGGGCCGAGCCGTTGGCTTGTCAATTTTGTTGATCAAAACTATTGGCTTTAAGCCAAGCTCTAACGATTTACGCAGGACAAACTTCGTCTGTGGCATCGGGCCCTCGTAGGCGTCTACCAGCAAAAGGACCGAGTCAATAGTGCGCAAAATACGCTCGACCTCTGAACCAAAATCGGCGTGTCCCGGAGTATCAACGATGTTAATCTTCACGTCCTTGTAGAGAATCGAGGCGTTCTTGGCGTAAATAGTAATGCCACGTTCACGCTCGAGCTCGTTGCTGTCCATGACACAATCAATAACCTCTTCACGTTCCGAAAAAACTCCGGATTGCCGGAGCATGGCGTCCACCAGCGTCGTCTTGCCGTGGTCAACGTGAGCGATGATCGCGATGTTGCGAAACTCCATAACTCGCGGAGTATGCCTTACATGGCGCATTTCGTCAATGGTTTGAATTTTGCAATGCGAAAGAAATAGTGCTATGCTCATCTCGTATGGAAGATGAAGCAAAAAAAGAGATTCTTGAGGCTATTAACGTCTTTTCTTCGGCTGTGGACAAACAGTTTGGAGAAATAAAGTCCGAAATGACGGAGATGAAGTCCGAAATGACGGAGATGAAGTCCGAAATGACGGAGATGAAGTCCGAAATGACGGAGATGAAGTCCGTCATGGTTACCAAAGATTTTCTTCAGGATCAATTAGGGTTGCTGAAAGGAGACCTGACCGTTATGATGCGTGGTGAGAACAAGAAAATCATTGCCCTGGTCGAGATCATGGAAAAAAAGCAATTACTGACACGCGACGAAGCACGAGCGTTTTACGAAATGGAACCGTTTCCGAAGCTCATGATCTAAACAAAAACAGCCACACGGCTGTTTTTGAATTTAGCTCTCCTTGTTCAGGAAAATCATAAGAATTTGTAGGTGGAATGTGCCCGATTTGATCATTTTCGTCAATCGCGATACTGTCGAAGTCGGACCTTCACAATAAGGAGTCATCGTGACACTGATCATCATCCTGGGATACTTCTTCTTCTGGATTCTCTCGATCATCGCAGGTTTCACCGCACTCGGCCTACTGATCCTTCTGCTGCTCTGGCTCGGGAAGGAGTATCCGGAAGTCCTCGGCTGGATCATCGCCATTGCGTGCTCTTCAGTGGCCTCGCTGTCTGTGGCGTCTTCGTTGTATACAACATCGTTGTGATGGGTGACGAGCACTACCTACAGAAAAAAAAGGCGAAGCGGCTCGCGAAGGAGGAGGCGGAAAAAAAACATCGGATGTGGCTCGGTGGAGGTGACTTCCAGCATGCGATCTATGCGAAAGAACGCCTATTCCACAAATCCACCCGCCTGAATCTCCCAGAGCTTGCGGTACATGCCACCCTGGCGCTGTAAAAGTTCTTGATGCGTTCCGGTGTCCGTCACCCGACCCATCTGGATTTCGATGATGCGATCCATTTTCATAACCGTTGAAAGACGATGCGCGATAACGATCGTCGTCTTATTTTTCATCAGCTTATCAAGCGCGTCCTGAATCAGATGTTCGGACTCTGAATCAAGACTTGATGTCGCTTCATCAAGAATAAGAATCGGTGCGTTTTTGAGAATGGCTCGAGCAATCGCGACACGTTGGCGCTCCCCGCCTGAAAGTTTTACGCCACGCTCACCGACAAAAGTCTGATACTTTTCTGGAAAATCCTGAATGAACTCGTGACAGTGCGCGAGCTTTGATGCTTTTATGACCTCGGCGTCCGTTGCCTTCGGATTAGCATAACGAATATTATCTAAAAGCGAGCGATGGAAAAGCACTGGATCTTGAGGCACATAACTTACAGCATTGCGTAGTGAATCCTGCGTGACTTTGGAAATCTCCTGTCCATCAATCAAAATTTTTCCATCTTCTGGATCGTAAAAACGCAAAAGCAATTTAGTCACTGTAGACTTCCCCGCGCCTGACGGACCTACCAGCCCAACTTTCTCACCACGTGTTACAACGAGGCTGAAATCCTCAAGAATTTTACGCGTCTGACGATACGAAAACCTTACGCGCTCAAACTGAATTTCTCCTCTTTGGACGTCAAGCCTTTTTGCTTTGGCAACGTCTTGAATGCTGTATGGTGTATTCAAAATAGTAACCATCTCATCCGCGTCTGCATAGGCCTCATATAAATCTCGAAACACCCGCCCGAGGTTCCAGACTCGATCAAACAACATCATCAGTAGAGATTGGATCAAAACAAAATCGCCGACGGTCAGTCCTCCGTCCTGCCAAAGGACAATTGCAATGGCAAACATTGCAAATTCAAGAGCCACCATCAGAGCAACCTGAATTGTCTCAAGAGTTTGGTCAAGATACCATGTGAACGAACGAAGTCGTCGGACTGCCTCCATCGCATTCGCAAATAAATTTTCCTCATGCTTAAACCCAGAAAACAACTTGATCGTCGTACTGTTTGTTATACCATCGGCAAGAATACCGGTTGCTTTTGAATCCAGCTCCGCCTTTTTTAGATCGTACTTTAACTTCCATTTTGTAAAAGCCCACATTCCAATTACATAGATGACGACCCAAAAAAACATAATCCACGCTATCCATGCGTTCAACTGTGCAAGAATGATCATCATCGTTGGGATACGTATGATGAGTGTAATGACGTCGAAAAGAATCTTATCTGAAATCGTTTCGAATGAACGAGCAAGGCGCTGGACCTTTCGCACAAGAGATCCGCCAAAATTATCGCTGAAAAACTCATAGGAATGTTTTAACAAATATGCATAAGCATCAACCGTGATCTCAGCCATGATCTTTGGCTGTAAATAACTGATAACGAACAAAAGTACTCGCCATAAAAACCATCCGACGATGTGTAATGCAGTGATCGCTATCAAGGCGCGCCAAAGGAGATCAGCGCTAGAGCCAGGAGTCGCAAGATTATCAAAAAAAACTTTGTAGTAAAGAGCTGGAACTGTATCTATAATCGGCAGGATAGTTATACAAACAAGCACGATCGCCATTAAGCGTTTGTGTCGGACGATGTGCTTAAAAAAGATTTTCCACGTCGCGCGTTTATTCATGAAATTTATTAGACAACAAGTTTGTTCTTACAGACGTAAATATTTTCGCATCGCCAGAGATGTCGCTAACATACTCAAAAGGGCGAAGACGATAAATTCAGTCCACACAATTATCCAAAATTGCTCACCAAATCCACCGACAAGATAACTCTCAACTCCAAGAAAGTTCGTGAGCGGAGCCTCGATAAAAATCAACACCGGATACAAGACACCCATACTGATAAAGACAGCACAGAGCGCGTAGGTGACGGCCTCAAGCAAAAACGGAGCACGCACGAATAAACTCGAGGCGCCAACTAGGCGCATAATCCCGATCTCTTCACGGTGCGTGTAAATCGCTACTCGAATTGTATTGAAAACGATCATCAAGGCAATAAGCACGAAAATCGCCCCAACCACCAGTCCTCCATTACGGATCTGCCGACTCGTTGCGGTAATCTTATCAATCATTTGCTCATAGTCGTTGTAGTCTGTCTCCTCGATGGACGAGGCATATTGCGGATTTTGTAAAGCCTCAAGAATGAAGGCGAAATCATCAGGATTGCTTGCTGTAATCACCAGTTGCGCCCCCAATGGATTGCCGTCGAGCTCATCGAGCGAGGCTAGGACTTCTGGTTGCCCTGCATTCTCCTCGCGAAAGTTAGCAAGAACTTCATCCGGCGTGTAATAGGTGATAGTGCGCACTTGTGCCAAACCATCTAGATATCCACGCGCTTGGGCAATGATCTCCTCACTTGTTTCTGGCAAAAACGACACGGACAAGTCGAGCTTGGATTCAATGGCAATGATCGCCCGATCGCCGATCATGTTGAGCACAATCAGCGCGTTGACGTTTAATAAGGCCAACGTCAAGATTGTAATCGTAATTAGTGACAGCCAAACATTGCGCCAAAAGTTTTGCCATGCGAACTTCAAAATACGTGGTGCTGAAATTAAAAAACTCATAATTTGTATCTGCCCTCCTCAATATCCGAGACGACCCGTCCGCCATCAAGTGTAATTACACGCTGTTTAAGACGATTGACGACTTCCCTATTATGCGTCACAAGAATCACCGTAGTACCAAACTCATTGATGCGCTTGAATAAATCCATGATTTCATGCGTGTTGATCGTGTCGAGATTCCCAGTCGGCTCATCTGCCACAAGAACTTTTGGACGATGCACGAGCGAACGTGCAATGGATACACGCTGTTGTTCCCCGCCAGAGAGCTGGCCGGGATAGCGCTGGCCTTTTTCTGCCAGACCAACGATACGAAGGACGTGCGGAACGACATCACGGATGCGGGACGGATGCTCTCCCGAAACCTCGAGGGCAAAGGCGACGTTCTCACTGACTGTTTTCTTCGGCAGAAGTTTGAAATCTTGAAAGACCACACCAATCTGTCGTCGCAGGAGCGGAATATCGCAAGACTTGATCTCCGTAATATCCCATCCACCAACAACAACCTTACCATGTGTCGCGCGCTCTTCAGCGAATAACAACTTTGCAAGCGTGGATTTGCCAGTTCCACTTTGGCCAACAATTGACACAAACTCGCCGGGCTTAATATGCAAGCTGACGTCTTTGAGTCCCACAATATCTGGGTAATAAAGTTTTGAAACGTTTTTCAAATGAATCATAGCGATTCGACTCGGACAAAAATTACTCCCTCCCACAAATACCCAAGCTGTTTGAAGGCGACAGAATC
>JBBTQF010000046.1:0-15083 GCA_038065815.1 Patescibacteria group bacterium | reverse complement strand
GTCGTACGCATGTAAAACTGTGGCTTGTAGCCTTTGAAGAATGGCTTGTGGCGTCCACCTTCCTCCTTTGTTAGGACATAGACCTCGGCCTGAAATTCCGTGTGCGGAGTCACGGTGCCCGGTTTACATAGCACCATACCGCGCTCGACTTCCTCTTTCTTTGTCCCGCGAAGAAGAACACCTGCATTATCACCGGCGCGTCCTTCGTCAAGACTCTTATTGAACATTTCAATACCGGTAACTGTTGTCTTCATCTTCTCCTCTTTCAAACCGACGATTTCGACTTCCTCACCGACCTTCACAATACCGCATTCGATACGACCAGTTACAACGGTTCCACGACCTTCAATCGAGAAGACATCCTCCACAGGCATAAGGAATGGTTTGTCGAGCTCGCGCACAGGTTCTGGAATGTACTCATCAAGCGTTTTGATGAGCTCGAGCACAGGCTTCGCGGCCTCTGGATCGCTCGGACTGTTCAACGCCTTAAGGGCCGAACCACGGATAATCGGGGTGGTGTCACCTGGGTATTCGTACTTCTTTAGAAGATCACGAATTTCTTCCTCAACCAAATCAATGAGTTCCGGATCGTCAACCATGTCAACTTTGTTCAAAAACACGACGACCGACGGCACGCCGACCTGACGAGCAAGCAGGATGTGCTCGCGGGTTTGAGGCATTGGACCGTCAGCGGCAGAGACCACAAGAATAGCGCCATCCATCTGGGCGGCGCCGGTGATCATGTTCTTTACATAGTCGGCGTGACCCGGACAATCAACGTGCGCGTAATGGCGCTTTTCAGACTCGTATTCACAATGCGCCGTGGCGATCGTAATACCACGGGATTTAGATTCTGGAGCCTTATCGAGATCCTCAACACCTTTCGGTTGCGCCTTCATACCAGCCGCACTAAGTACGGCAAGGATAGCTGCAGTGAGAGTGGTCTTTCCATGGTCAACGTGACCGATGGTACCGACGTTCACGTGCGGTTTTGTTCGCTGAAATGCTTCGGCCATAGGACGACAATAATTTAGCTAAAAATGCGAATATTTTTAAGTGGCACTAGTATAACAGAGGGCATCAAAACACGCAAGTTCTTTAGGTTACTCGACTGGCTCAAGGTAGAACCGCTCCTCATCAATCCCAGTGTCAACCTTTTTTTTGCTTTTTTGAGCCTCTTCTTGGGATCGAGTTTTTTCCCATGATTCAATAATAGCGAGGTCGTGTTCAACCGCCTTTTTGAGATCTTTCGGAATTTCGTCCTCTTGAACGCCATTTACCTGTGTCAAAACTTCTTCACCAACATCTCCATCGTCAGGAGTTAAATCACCAACAAGGTGATTTTGATCGAAATCCATGCCAGCCGAAGCCTTGTCGTAGGCTGAATCTGAAAAATCGCTCAACCTAGCTTCAGAATGGTCAAGTAAATACTCATACTGATCAAGTCCCATGATGACATAAGCACTTGAACCGTCCGCGTCAGTCACGATCATACGATCTCCCGTGCGCTTAACTAGGTCTAAAATGCGCTGAAATTGAGGCTTCATAGTGCGTCTATCTTGCTGGAAAGTATCTTTGACGTCAACCCAGCCTCTCGCGAGAGGCTGGGTGAATAGTGGAAAAGATGTGGACAGTGGCTTGACAAAATGGCTAATTTGTGATACATTTCTACTCCACCCAAGGGACACGCAGATGAAAAAGCAGAACGTTCCTCTAGAAAAGCGGATCAGGCAATCGCTGATCATCGGCGCGGAGCTCATGTTGATCTACGCGATGATCGTGATGGTCTTCGACATCCAAGAGCCGTTCGAGGATGCAAAGACCCGCGCCTTCAATCTCATGATCCTGCCGATCGCCGTCACACTGACGATTCACAGCTTCCGTGTGGCGAAGACCGCTCACTAAACGATAAACCGACACCCCGCTGGTAACAACCGGCGGGGTGCTCACGTTTATTAGACCTATTGGATCACGCCTCCCCATTCAATGACAGTGAAGCCTTCTCGTTTAGGCACCGGAGGTAATCGTGGCGGATTCGCCATCACAGGTACGTCGAGCTCTTCATAATCCATGAGAATACGAATAATCGTATCTGGTGTTTGTGAAATAGTGAGTGGCGCAATTTTATCCATAACACTCGTGCCATAAAAACCGATTTTGTAATACGGCACGGCTTGCATACGTGGCTCCCAGAATTCCAAGAAATCTTTCACCTCTTTTTCGTTGAGCCCGAGACGAGCTAGAGTTGAGCTCAAAAAACTCGGCACCTCGCTTTGTGACACCACCCAAAATTTCGTCGGCGAGCTGTAAAACCCTCCGCGTCCTTCCCAAAACAAGTACGAATAAGTTTGGCCATCGTCGCGATTGACGAGCGTGCCATCAGGCGAGGCGGTGACTCTCCATCCATTGTTGTAGACAGGCTCGGTGTAACTGAATCCTCCGATAGACGCGAGAGAGAGATCGAGATCCATCATCTGTTCTGGGTACAAATAAATAACCGGCTTTCCACATTCAGCACCGGACACAACCTCAACATGCTGAAACTGAATCCATCGCCCAAATGAATCCTGAACGTAGAAAAATGGATGAATCGCCGCAAATTGTTCCATCGTTCTTGTTTCATCCGAGAGTTTCCACCCAGCAAACCACCATTGGAAATACTCGACATCATACGAGCTCGGTTCATACACGTCGCCTCCAGCATACGTTCCAGATTTCACGAGCTCCACACCAAGCTCGGAAGGATCAATAACATTTGTTGGTGCTGTATACCCACAACCCACGATAGCTGCTCTCGAGTAAGTTGCTGAATTAGATGTGCCATCGCCCCATGTAATAACAGGAACTCCGCTTGTCTCAACGAGCAAAGCAGACTTTAGATCGTACAACAAGATGCGACCGTCTTCGCGGATGCGATAAAACAATCCTGTAAACGACGACCCACCTTCAGCAACCGAAATACGTGTGCCATCAGAGATCATCGTACTGCTCCCTGCAGAGAGCTTAAGATCATTCGGATAATCAAAACGATTCCACTCGCCAAGGAATGTAAACTGATTGCCAGATGTATCTGTCACATATTCAACCTCCTCGAGCTCATCAATTGTCACTCCTCTATCGAGTACAACGACACTATTGTACAAAGAAAAACGATCTTCTCCCAGAAGTTCTGTTGCTGATATTTGGGCTGAAGGAGCACTGAAAGCCGCTTCTATGCGACTGGCATATTTATCCAAAAAAATTATTGGCGTGTCTATTCCAACACCGCTCTGTGGCATGAGCACATAATAATAACTGTACGATCCGCCCATGCTATCAAGATCTCTTCCGGCAACGTACATCTGCAAAATAGAGCCGCTATATGGACCGCCTACGACCGTGCCGAGATCGTAGACAACTCGATCAATAGATTGCGGGGATACGGGATCTGTCCCAAAAATCACTTCACTCATGGTGTAGTTCATCTGACCGATCTCGGCCTCGACTGGATCGAACCAGTTAATCACCAGCGTCTGGGCGTCATCGGAAACCGAAAGCGACGAACCGTCTTCGTCGAGCTGTTCGTTCACTGTCGCTTCCTCGACACTAGCCTCTTCCGCGTTCTCTTCGTCGCGCAACTGGTCAATAATCTGCTTTTGGCTCCAGCGCACGCCAAACCAAAACGATGCGACCACGACGACCAGACCGGTGAGCATCCACAAAATCGGTCGCATCGGTTGTATTGGTGGCGTCGGCTGTAAATCAATCATAGAGGCGTGGGCTGGCCGTCTTTGGCAAAGACTGGGAGAGAATAAATTTCAATCTTACTTTCTGAAAAAATCGCACCGATCGTTTGTGCCGTCCATGTTTCCGGCATACTCTGATCAAACACAAAATTACCGAGGGAATAAACGACTGGAACGCCGTCAACGTATTCAAGGTCTTGTGGCACATGCGGATGACCGCCGACAACAAGATCGGCTCCAGCGTCAACCATAAGTTGTGCGAGACGAATTTGCGAAGAATCAGGCTCTTCGCGATATTCTGTTCCCCAATGTGGCATTACGATAACGAGACGTCCCTCTATTTTTGCCTCTTTGATTTCTTGCACAAGCTCATCTTCTGCTGGTTGAAACGCGTGGTAGCCGATGAGTGTGAACGCGAGTCCTTGAATCTCAAAATCATAACGCGGTGATGGATAACGGTACGAACCAAACCACGGGATTCCGAGCTCGTCGAGCCAGTCGCGCGTCTCAATCTCACCAGCGGAGCCGACATCGCTTACGTGGTTGTTCGCAAGACTCACAACGTCAATATACTTCCCCATCTCCTTCACAAAGCTAGGATCAAAAACAAAACGAAACGGCGGGTCGTATGTATACGTGCTTGGCTGTTCGTTGACCGTGCCTTCGAGATTTCCGATTACAAGATGCGAGCCAGACAGATAACGAGACATCTCCTTCCACGGATAACCAACGTCATCGGCAGTATCAATCCGTTTGCGCACGCCTCGGTCAAGCATAATATCACCAACGAAATGGAGAGCGGCGAATGGCGTCGTGTCTGGAGCTCCATCTGTAAAAGCGCCGTAGATGTGCGATGTGTTCTCGCGCCACGGCGTGTTTGGCAAAAGCGACACCGAGCTGTCACGATCGTAAAAGTTCCACGATTGTGTCCCACGAGCTTTGTTGACATCAAACAAAACATTCAGACAGGCATTACAATCAACCTCAAGCTCAAGACCGCACGATTCGCCGACACATGCTCCGGTCGCGAGAGCTCTTTGTGTCACTGCATCGTGATACAAAGCGACGGTCTCTGGAAGATAATGTGAAAAATCAACGCTCGCGATCACGACCGCGTCAGGAATGAGCCGTGCAAGCGTTGTCCCAAGCGTTTGCGCCTCATCAAGCGACATCTCTTCTTTCACGACGATCGCAACAAGTTTCGCATGAGGAAACGAACGCTTCACAAACGGAGTTAAATTAAAGATGCCGTGCTCGCCTTCAAACGTTGACTCTTCGTTTTGAACGAACGGTGCTTGCGAGATGAGATTTTCCACAACCTCGCGATCTGACTCCAGCTCTCCATACGGCGTGTCCCACGTGCCAAATGAGATCTGTGCCGATGCCTTGCCACGAAAAAAATGATTCGGACTTATGAGCACAACCGTTCGCGCGTCCTCGTCTGCGATCGCATCAAACAATGAGGCGATCTTCCAATTCACGAACAGATGATGCGGACTTACGGCGCTCTTTGTCTCTAATACTTCCCATTCTTCCGCCTGCTGATACGCATGATCATAATACTCAAGCGAGTATTCTCCGCTTGAGTATGTCGGTGTACTAAAAGCATCTTCCGTAGACGTTCCTGTAACCTGCTCAAGACTCACATTTTCAAAAAGCGCCCCAATCAAAAAAGCAAAAACAGCGAGGATGACAAAAATAATAGGTCGAGATTTAGACATGATAAAAGTGAGTATACACGAACACACCCCGCGGAAGAACCCGCGGGGCGTTAAGGAAGCGTATATAGCGTCGCTGTGTCTAACCGACAAGCCACGTGGAAATTTCTTCCAGACGGCTCTTGTGCACGATGAGCGTCTCGTGATTCCACAGCACCGTCTCCATGGACACAGTGGGTTCAAATTCTGTAAGAGCGTTGCCTTCCGATTCGATCCGCATGAACACGAATCCGAGACGCCACGATAGTCCGATGACCGGAACGATGTCCCAGGGCTTCTGGCTGCCCACGTGCAAGACCACACCGCCCACGTCTCCGTTCCACAAACGCATCATGAATACGGCAATGCTGCCACCCTCGATTTGCACGTCTTCGAACAGTCCACCCTCCCTGCCCCCCCGTGCCATCCGTTGGACGAGCGGCGAGTAGTGAGTCGGTCCGTTGCGCAACAACACGTCTTGATTGAACAGACGTTTACGCGCATCAATCTGCAAAAGCCGGCGTTGACCGAAATCCCCGAGGCGGTGGGTGTTGTCGGACTCGGGGCGATAGTAATACAGCTCGTTGGTAAGCACGTTGGCGGTATAGGAAGCGATAACCTCGCCGTCGTAGACGAGTGCGATCGCCGTACCGATTCCCTTGCTACGCTGGTCGAGAAAAGCCCGCGTGCCGTCGATGCCGTCAATCGTGAAAAAGATTTCATGATCTTTGACATAACACGGCGTGCGATAGCCAAACTCTTCCGCAACGATACCGAAATCCGGGAAACACTCACCCAACTGCCGTAGGTAAGTGTCCTGGGCCGCGCGGTCAACCTCGGTCACGAAGTCCGTACGTTTGTCGTCTTTAGTGTCCTTCACCTCGTCTTTAATGTCCTTCACCTCGAACAAGACCTCAACGTAAAGCTTCGCACGAATCTGCTCGACGACCCGACGAGTCGTGTCGCGCATGACTTTTCCGATGATATGCCCGTTTACGGGACCGAAATCCAAAGGCATGTGGCCTCCTGCTCCCCAGCGAACCAAATTTACGCCCGAATGTCAATAGTCGGAATACCAAAAACGGAGCCGTGGCTCCGCTTGGATTTTTGCGTCCTGGCTATGCGCTACGTCACCCGTCTCACGATGCCGGCACGAGATTCGATGATCGTTTCGGCGACATTGCGCGGAACTTCATGATAGTGGCTGAACTCCATCGTGTAGCTCGCGCGACCCTGCGTGATCGAACGCAAGCTCGTTGCGTAACCGAACATCTCCGCAAGTGGCACGGTCGCCTTCACAAACTTGATGTTCCCTCGATCACCCATTTCCTGAATCTGCGCGCGTTTTGAGTTCAAATCTCCAATCACTGTCCCCATAAACTCCTCTGGCGTCACCACTTCGACTTTCATCGTCGGCTCAAGTAGCATGATACCCGCCTTCCTGCACGCCTCTTGGAACGCCATAGAACCAGCGATCTTAAAAGCCGCCTCGGACGAGTCCACATCGTGATAACTTCCATCAAAAACAGTCACCTTCACATCCATAACAGGATAGCCGGCAAGCACACCGCGACCAGCGGCATCACGCACACCTTTTTCGATTGGGTTGATAAACTCTTTTGGAATCGCTCCACCTTTAATCTCTTCTTCAAAATCAACACCCTTGCCACGTTCTTGTGGCTCAACACGCAACCAACAGTGACCATACTGACCGCGACCACCTGTCTGACGAATATATTTTCCTTCCGCTTCTGCATTGCCACGAATCGCTTCACGATATGAGACTTGAGGTTTGCCGACGTTCGCCTCAACGCCATACTCGCGCTTCATGCGATCAACAATAATTTCCAAATGCAACTCTCCCATTCCGGCAATAATTGTCTGAAACGTTTCAGGATCAGTATGCACATGGAACGTCGGATCTTCTTCAGCGAGTTTGGCCAGCGCCATGCCCATTTTTTCTTGGTCAACCTTCGTCTTTGGCTCAACCGCAATCGAGATGACCGGTTCTGGAAAGATAATATTTTCAAGAATAATCGGATGATCAGGCGAACAGATTGTGTTGCCTGTCACCGTGTCTTTGAGTCCCACCGCGGCGGCGATCTCCCCAGAAAAAACCTCGCTGACATCTTCACGCGAGTTGGCGTGCAAACGCACAATGCGACCCATACGTTCCTGCTTTCCTGTAGTTGAGTTCAAGACATAGGAGCCAGCTTTGAGCTGACCGGAATAAACGCGGAAAAAAACAAGCTTGCCAACAAACGGATCGGCTGCAACCTTAAAAGCGAGCGCGGTGAATGGTTCGTCGTCAGAAGCATGGCGCTCCAAGATAATCGCCTCATCTTCTGGATCTATGCCTGTGACTGGCGGAACGTCGAGCGGAGACGGAAGATAGTCCACCACCGCGTCAAGCATCTGTTGCACGCCTTTATTTTTGAGCGCGGAACCACACAGTACTGGAAAAATTTTTAATCCAATAACCGCTTTTCGGAGCAGGGTTTTCAACTCATCAACTGGAATATCTTCGCCGTTCAAATAACGGCCCATCAGTCCTTCATCATTCTCCACAATCGCCTCGACAAGCTTGGCGCGATATTCCTCTGCCTTTGCTTTGTACTCTTCCGGAATCTCAATTTCGGAAATGTCCTTACCCAAGTCGTCGTTGTACAAATAAGCCTTGCGCTTTAGAAGATCAATAATCCCTTTAAAATTATCTTCCGTTCCTATCGGCAACTGGATCGGGTAGGCATTCTTGGCAAGACGCGCATGAATTGAGTCGAGATCCTTAAAGAAATCCGCACCTGTGCGGTCGAGTTTGTTGATAAAACAAACGCGCGGCACATTGTATTTATCAGCTTGATGCCAGACCGTTTCCGATTGTGGTTCCACGCCAGCCACGCCATCGAATACGGTCACGCCTCCGTCGAGCACGCGCAAGGAGCGTTCCACTTCGACAGTAAAATCCACATGACCTGGTGTATCAATAATATTAATGCGATGCCCTTTCCAAAAACAGGTGGTCGCGGCCGCCGTGATCGTAATCCCACGTTCCTGCTCCTGCTCCATCCAATCCATGGTCGCCTCGCCTTCATGGACCTCACCAATCTTGTGTTTTTTTCCTGTATAAAACAAAACACGCTCCGTCGTCGTGGTTTTCCCCGCGTCGATATGAGCGATAATCCCAATGTTGCGGGTGTTGGCAAGTGAATATTCTCTCGGCATAAATTTAACGGGCGAAATGAGCAAACGCGCGGTTAGCCTCGGCCATGCGCTGAACGTCCTGCTTTTTCTTCATCGCGTCGCCGACACCTTCGGCAGCGGCCAACAATTCATCCGCAAGCTTCTCTTCAGTTGGGCGCCCTTTCTTGGAGCGCGTGGCATCCAAAAGCCACAAACACGCGAGATAAAAGCGACGCTCGGCGCGCACCGGAATCGGAACTTGATAGTTCGCGCCACCAACGCGTTTGGATTTCACTTCGAGAGTCGGGGCAACGTTCTTGATAGCCGCATCAAACACTTCTATCGCCGGCTTCTTGGCCTTCTCTTCAATCCGCGCGAAAGCATTATAGACCACGCGTTCGGCCGTAGACTTTTTTCCGTCTTTCATTACAAAATTAATAAACTTGGCAACGTCTGTACTGCCATGTTTCATGTCCCCAAGTATCATTCGCTTTGGCGCTTTCTTACCACGCATAGATCAATTACTTTTTAACTTTTGGACGCTTCGCCCCGTAAAGCGAACGACTACGACGTCGAGCTTCCACACCGGCCGCGTCGTAACGACCACGCACAATGTGATAACGCACGCCAGGTAAATCCTTGACGCGTCCACCGCGAATCATCACGATCGAGTGCTCTTGCAAGTTGTGTCCCTCACCCGGGATGTAAGCAGTGACTTCCATTCCGTTTGAGAGTCGCACGCGGGCGATTTTACGCAACGCCGAGTTTGGCTTTTTTGGAGTCATCGTCGTCACCTTCACACACACTCCGCGCTTGAACGGCGCGCCAGTCGCAAGCTCGGTGCGCTTGCGGTGTAAGGAATCAAACGTAAACTGCATCGCCGGCGACTTGGACTTTCGCTTAGTGGTGCTACGGCCTTTTCGAATGAGTTGATTGATCGTTGGCATAATAAAAGTGACGGAAGGGTAACATTTCAAGCTCTAAAACGTCAAGAGGTTGTGCATTGATACCATCACTAAATGAAACTGGATAGAAGACCGATACAGCTGTCCCCTGTCAGGGCATCACATAACACGTATGCTGGGTAAGTAATAAAGAAAAAAATGTCAATGTCTGTCAGAAGAGAAAGCACGACAAGGATAAGGAGCAACTGTGGGCCACGTTCAGCTACAAAACGACGTAATTCTTCATAACGAGGCGCGTCAAACAATGCAAAGAAGAGTTTTGAGCCATCGAGTGGGTGCACAGGAATCACATTAAACAGCATCAGCGAGAGGTTCAAAATCACAAGCAAGACGAGAAAGATGACAAGCAGTAAGGACTCCATGCCGACTCCTGCCACGAATAGGCCACGAAGCATAAAGCCAGCAACGATGGCTAAAAGAAAATTCGAAAGAGGCCCCGCGAGCGCGATAATGACAGAATCCCACTTTGGGTTTTTGAGATTGTACGGATTGAACGGCACCGGCTTGGCCCAGCCGAATCCAAGCAGTAGAAGAGGAATGAACCCATACAGGTCAAGATGTGCGAGAGGATTGAGTGTGAGGCGCCCTGCGCGCTCGGCCGTATGGTCGCCACGCATACGACCGACCAGGGCGTGGGAAAATTCATGGACGGTGAGGGATACCAAAATGGCAACAACCCATGCAAGCGCAATAAGCGGACTTGTCTGTAATAGATAGAGAAACATAATGGGACCATGATACTAGACTTGCCAATACGCGTCACCTCTGCTAACCTCCCACCGTATTCCATTTGAGATCTCTGACTCTTCTACCCACTTTGACCACTCAACTTCTATGTCCAAATTCTGCGAAACCTGCGGTCGTGGCGCGCAAAACGCGCAGACCGTCAGCCACTCCAACGTCAAAACGAAAACACGTCAGAACGTAAATCTTCAGACGCGTCGCCTGGGTGGCGTGGTCTACAAACTCTGCACGCGCTGTCTGCGCACCATGACAAAGAACGCCTCCCTACTTAAAAAAGCTGGCACGATCCCGCGTCGGCTCATCTCACGCGACAAACGCAAAGCGACAAAAATCAAAACGAGCCAAACAAAACACAAAACACATCCAACGAAATAAATAAAAAATTCTGAGCGAAAGCTCAGGATCTTTTATTTTAGCTTTTTCCAAAATTCAATTGCTCGCGCAAAAAAGTTTTCATCTGTTCAAACGCGCGGCCGCGATGGCTCATGGAATTTTTTTCCGCGTCAGACATTTCCGCAAACGTGCGCTCGTGCCCTTCGGGAATGAAAAGGAGGTCATACGGGAGCTTGGGCCGCGGCGTACCGCGCGGAGAGAACACGAGCGAACCGTTCACATGCCCCTCGAACATCCACGAGCGGCCATCGGGCGCGACGATCGCCACGCAACTTACCATATGCGCCCCGCGCTTCCCTTCTGGCACGTCACGGACCATCTCAAGCGTGTGTCGAATGAGCCCCTCGTCACCAGCATTCGGTCCGGCCCAACGCGCGGTGTTCACGCCCGGAGCTCCATCAAGCGCATCAATACAGATCCCAGAATCATCCGCAACGGCCCACTCGCCAGACTTGACCGCAACGTAACGCGCCTTCTTGAGCGCGTTCTCCTCAAACGTCGCTCCGTCCTCAACAATATCCTCCGTCACGCCCACCTCATCCGCACTCAAGACATCAATCTTGAGCTCCGCGAGCATGTCGCGCATTTCTTTGAGCTTACCGGCATTATGCGTTGCAAAGACGAGTTTCATAATTACCCCTCCACCACCTTCACATCCGCTCCAAGCGATTGGAGTTTACCTTCGAGATCTTCATAGCCGCGATCGAGATGTTCGACACCTGTGAGCGTCGAGGTCCCCTCCGCGATCAATGCCGCGACGACCAACGCCAAACCGGCGCGGATGTCCGGCACAACAAGTTCACGACCTATGAGTTTGCGTGGACCATTAATCACCGCGCTGTGGCGATGATTCTGTCCTTTGTAGCGACACGGAAGCTCGCCAAGACAATTCGAGAACACCGTAATCTCCGCACCCATCTCGTTGAGCGATTTCGTGTAACCAAAACGATCTTCATAAACTGTCTCATGCACAACGGAGGTTCCTTTAGCTTGAGTAAGCAATACGACAAAAGGCTGTTGCCAATCCGTGCGAAATCCGGGAAAAGTATCCGTCTCAAGTTCGATCCCATTGAATCCATTTTTTGCGCGAAAAATAATGCCGTCCTCTTTGACTTCGTAATCTCCACCGATGCGACGCACCGTGTTCAAAAATGTAATAAGGTGATCATGCTCGGCACCGCGCACAAAAATTTCTCCATGAGTCCCAAGCGCGACGCAGGCATAACTCACGGCCTCAAGCGGATCACTCATCACGCGAAACGTTGTCCCGTGCAATTTTTCTACGCCATAAATCTCAATCACGCGTCCAGCTCCAACACCGATGACGGCACCCATCGTCTGCAACATCTTGATGATCTCCATAATTTCCGGCTCGACTGCCGCATTGCGAATCACTGTACGGCCAGATGCGAGCACTGCCGCAAGGATAATTGACTCGGTCGCGCCGACCGATGGATAAGGTAGCTCAATTAGCTCACCGCGTAGCTTACCGCTAACTGTTGCGCGAATGTGATCCGATGCTTCCTCAATCGTAACTCCCATCTTCTGTAGCGCATCGAGGTGCCAATTAACTGGACGCAGGCCGATCTTATCCCCTTCGAGCTTTGGCACGATCGCTTCCCCAACACGATGCAGGAGCGGACCGATCGCAAGAATCGAAATACGATTTTTACGACTCTGCTCTAGCACTGAATGACTTGTGATCGTTGGCGTGCACAGTGTGAGTTCGTGCCCATCCCACGTCGTCTGTGCTCCCACGAGTTTACAAATATCTTCTGTAATCTGCGTCTCCTGTTGTCGCGGTACATTAGTGAGCGTCACCGGCTGATCAGTAAGCAAACTTGCAATCATCATTTTAGATGCCGCGTTTTTCGCGCCCGCAAGCGTCACCTCACCACGACAAGGATTTCCGCCAGTAATAAGCAACTTTTTCATATGTGGACATATGATAACGAAACTGGACATTGCGGGCAAGGATGGGAATTTGCACAATACTCGACCTGACCCCATCCGAAAAAAAACCACGTGGTCCTCATACCTCAACTCGATCAGTTGAAGTATCAGGATCCACGTAGCTTTTGGTGCCTCCCGTCCAATCGGACCGTCTTTCGACAAGATGTGTGTTGCAGTGCCTGTCCTTTGTGTTACGAGAGAGGTAGAGACCCAAACCGCGACATCTCGCGGGGCTTCCCAGAATCTCCACTATTTCGTTCTGCAAAGGCCAGAAAAACGTTATGGTCCGTTGTCAAGGTACGCGACCGAGGCAATCCAGACCTACAATACTGTGACGTTGATCGAAGACCGCATCCGATCGGACAAGAAGCACTCTTACCATAACATGGATGGTTGTGACGTCAAGCAAGATTAACGCACCTTATCCGCAAGGTTATCCCCTATGGCTGTGGATAACGTCTTTTTTTAAGAAAAATCCCGATGTTGCGCTTACTCATAGAAAAACTGGTCAGTAATTTTACTGTACTCAAACAACTCCGCCGTCTCAAAAAATCTGTAAATCTCCTTCTCTGCATTCTCGACAGAATCGGAGGCATGGACGAGATTACTCGCAACTGCGATCGAAAGATCTCCGCGAATTGATCCGGCATCTGCCTCGAAGCCACGCGTCGGTCCAAGAATGAGACGCACAGCGTTTATGGCCTCAACGCCCTCGAGTACAAGAGCAATAATTGGAGCGGACATCATGAACTGTTTCACATCAGCATAGAATGGTTTATCCGAAATATGCGCATAGTGCTCGTCAAGCACAGCATCACGCAGTTGGATCATCTTCATGCCGACGATCTTAAGACCTTTGCGTTCAAAGCGGTGGATAATTTCACCTACGAGATCACGCTGAAGCGTATCAGGCTTGAGTAAAATAAGTGTGCGCTGAATGTTGGCCATATGAAAGATGTTGAATTGAGAATTTCAAATACGATAACAGGGAGAGGCAAAAGCGTCAATCGGAGAAGGCCGTAATCCATGGTTCTTCACCATCAGAGAGTAGACGCACATCACCGTTTTGATCTGTGCGAAGGACAGAAACACCAAAACTGGCAAGGCGTTCAAGAATCTCTTGATGCGGATGGCCGTACTCGTTTCCTTCTCCAGCAGAAATCACACCAACTTTAGGTCGGATCGCCTGAAGAAGAGCTGTGGAGGTGGAATAGCGACTACCGTGATGACCAACTTTGAGCACGTCTACTGGCTCATCAATAAAAGGAATGAGTTGTAACTCTGCTTCATTGCCAATGTCGCCAGTGAGCAAAATCGAAGTCTCACCATAGCGTAGAATACCGACGATCGAGGCGTCATTGACGTCATCAACGCGCTCGTGTTCAAGCGAGCTTGTCGGCGTAATGAGCTTTAGCGTGACACCATCACCGAGATCAATCGTCATTGAACGATTGACGATCACAACATTTTGATCATCGCTAATGCGTCGTTCAAACTCAAGCTCGGAGCTTGTCGCATACTCAACACCTGTAGTGTAGACAGTCTTAACATCATAACGTTCCACAACCTCAACAAGACCGTCAACATGATCCGCGTGCGGATGGGTGAGCAAGATTCTATCAATTGTACGATCCCAAAACGGCATCACGTCAGATAATTTTTCCAGTACCACAGAACCTGGACCACCATCAATGAGCAGTTGCTCACCGTTTGGAGACTCAATAAAAATGGCATCGCCTTGTCCAACATCAAAAAACCAGACAATGAGACGAGTATCGCCGAGCGCATGGCCGGCTCGTGACCACTGCGAAATGACAAGGACCCCAGCAAGAGTCAACGCTACACAAACGCGTCGGAGGTTTTTTGTTCTTGTTAACATGAAACTTAAAACGTGAAAAATCCAAACGGTATGCTTGAAAATTGATGTACAAGCCAGAGGATGAGTTCTTGAACGGCCCATGCGGGAGCGCCAAACCAAGGGGCGATAACAGGAACAAGTAGAGCTAAAATTGCCGAGATGGCTGAAAGCGCCATAGCAAACGGGATTAGCGGGAGGACGAGCAAGTTAGCGATTGGCGAGATAAATGAAAGTGTACCAAATTGAAAAATAGTGAGAGGAAGTGTGGCGGTGATAGCTGCAAGCGAGCTTGACCACGCTTCACGCAACGAGAATCGCTCGGGAATGAACTCGAATCGTTTGGCGATGCGGTCGGCCCACAGTGCGATACCAGTGACCGCGAGCAACGAGAGTTGAAAGCCGACGTCATCGCGAAACAAAAGCGGGTTCGCAATGAGCATAATCGTGGTAGCAAGCAGAATCAAATTGCGCGGTGTCGTGTGGCGACCAACATTGCGTGCGATCAAAGTCGTAGCGCCCATGATGCCGGCGCGCACGACAGGCGCCTCCGCTCCGGCGAGCAAAACAT
>JBBTQF010000045.1:0-12735 GCA_038065815.1 Patescibacteria group bacterium | reverse complement strand
CATATCCGACAGATGATTTTTTGATACAGACGATTGCGTTTGAAGAAGGCTGGCAGAAAATGGACGGCACAACCGCACTGCGATTTGTGCGTTCGCGTCACGGCACAAACGGAGAAGGATCGGATTTTGCGCGCGCGGCGCGTCAACAAATAATTCTGCTTGCGGTAAAGGACCGACTGCTTTCGGCCTCGACGTTTTTGAATCCTTCGCGCATCACAAAAATCATGGGACTACTCTCTTCAAACATCGTCACAAACATGAGTGTCTGGGAGCTAGCGCGTCTTGGCTCATACTTGCCGAGCATTAATACAAAAAAAATCACCCATCATGTGCTCGACGAATCAACCGACAGCCCTCTGTATGCGACAACCATCAACGGCGCTTACGTGTTGTTACCAAAAAATGATGATTGGGGACCTGTGCGACGCATTGCCGCTAATGTCTTCGCACCAACAGATGAAAATATCGCAATCTCCAGCCCAAATGAAGATGCCCCAACGTTTGTGCGACTGGAAATTCAAAACGGGACTGAAATAACCGGTTTTGCCTTCACAATTTCACAACTGCTTCAGTCCGAAGGGTTCGAAGTGGTGCAGGTTGGTAATGCGGCTGACCGCAACTACACACATACCATCATCTATGACCTCACCAATGGTCAGAAATCAGAAGAGCTGGAAGCATTGCGCAGTGCTTTGCAAGCAGATGTCTCCATGTCAGCCGCTGGATGGATATACACTAACGAGCTTATCCCTACCGAGTTGTCAGTGAGCGATGAGCCAGCTAAAAAGAAGACCTCGGAGGAAGATATTGATTTTTTGATCATTTTAGGCGAGAATACGGCGAATCTTGTCCTTCGCTAGTATGATCCCTACTATCGCCATTGTCGGTCGCACCAATGTCGGCAAATCAACATTGTTTAATCGCCTTGCGGAAGCGCAAAAGGCGCTTGTTTCAACGATTCCCGGTACTACACGCGATCGGCAAGAAGCCGATTGTTTTTGGCAAGGCACGGTGGCGCGCATCGTGGACACTGGTGGACAGGACATCAAAACAGGCGACGTCTTTGATCTGGATGTACGCGAACAGGCGGCGCTTGCTGTAAAACGAGCTCAAGTAATCGTCTTTATTGTTGATGCCCAAATAGGAGTCGCGCCAGATGACCGAGCTCTAGCAAAGGAACTAAAGAAAGCCAAACGCCCTATTGTATTAGTGGCGAATAAGGCAGACAAACCGCGTGATCGTCGTTCAGCCGATGATCCATCGTGGAAGGCTCTCGGCTTTGGACAGCCGATCGCGGTTTCTGCTTTGCAGGGGGCGAGTGTCGGTGATCTGTTAGACAAGCTATGGGAAATACTCAAGGACGCTGGCACCCCAGCCGTGGAAGTTAGCGAAGCCGTTCCAACACGTGTGATGGTGCTCGGCACGCCAAATGTCGGAAAATCATCTCTGTTCAATGCGGTGCTCGGACAGAAACGTTTTATTACGAGTCCCATCGCTCATACCACACGTGAGCCAAACGATACGCTCGCGGAAATAGATGGTAAGCAATACATTCTAATTGACACAGCAGGTGTACGAAAACTTGCTGGCGTGCGCAAACGCGGTGGATTGGAGTCAGCAGGTGTTGAACGAACGATTGATCTACTACCAGAAGCTGACATCGTGTTATTAGTGCTTGACGTCACAGCACAAATCGGTGGACAAGAAAAACATCTTGTTGGACGAATCCTTGAAGAGAACACGGGGATCGTCGTTGTCGCAAACAAATGGGATCTCGTAAAGGATAAAACGACGCATACGCAAAAAGAATATCTTTCCTATATCGCATCCATGCTCCCATTCGCAAGTTTTGCGCCGATTGTCTTTACGTCGGCGTTGAGCGGACAACATGTCGAAAAAATGTTTAAAGCTGTCGCGCATGTGCAGGATGAGCGTTATAGATTTGTGGAGGAAGAGGATCTTAATACATTCATGCAACAGATCATGCGTGCACATCGTCCATCTCGTGGAAAAGGTGTGGCGCATCCAAAAATCATTCGCTTCCGTCAGACGCGAGTTGCCCCGCCTAGATTCGAGCTCACAGTCAAAGGCGGACGCGAGGACGCGCTCCATCCATCATATTTACACTTTATTGAAAATCGGTTGCGCGAGACGTTTGGCTTTGATGGAACGCCGATCCGTATAGAAAGTAAAGCTATACGAAAAAGTCAGTAGTAATCTATGAAGCTTATAGTGGGATTAGGAAATCCAGGGATAGAATATGAGCGGACACGGCACAACGTCGGCACTCTTGTAATAGAAGAATTAAAACGGCGTGGTGTGAAAGCACATCTGTTAGAACCGAAATCTTATATGAATCGCTCTGGTGAGGAGGTTCAAAAGGCTGTGGCTTATTACAAACTTCCACTCACTGAACTGATCGTCGTCCATGATGATGCGGATTTGCCGTTCGGTTCGTTTAAGATGGAAGCCGGACGAGGGAGTGCCGGGCATAATGGAGTCCAGTCAATTATTGATGCCTTTGGTGGCGAGAAGAGTTTCACACGATTGCGTATTGGTATCAGCCGACCAACTCCTTCGGAAATTCCATTAGAGGACTGGGTACTCGGGCGTTGGTCTGCTGATGAGGTGGCGCAACTTAACCGAGTGATCGAGGAGTCTGCTGATTTAATCCAAAATGAACTCGTTTGAATACATTTTGTGCTCAAACAAGTTGATTCTACTTCAAATGAGTACCCTCCACTCCTGCGAACTATAAAAAATCCGCCGGAGCATCTTTTTATTTTAGGCCAGCTCCAGCCACTAGATGCGCCAACGATCGCAGTTGTCGGATCTAGGCGGTGCACGCAGTATGGGCAACGCGTCACTACGGAAATCACATCGGCTTTAGCACAAGCAGGAGTCGTGATCGTGAGTGGACTCGCCTTTGGTGTTGATGCTGTTGCTCACCGGGCGGCAATAGATGTCGGCGGGAAAACCATTGCTGTCCTTGCTTCCCCCATTAATGAGATCACCCCACGAGCCAATATTCCGCTTGCACGCGATATTCTCAAGCACGGCGGAACTATTATGAGTGAGTTCCCACCTGGCACTCCTACTTTTAAAGGAAGCTTCCCAATCCGCAATCGGATCATCAGTGGTTTG
The DNA here is from genome assembly GCA_038065815.1 of Patescibacteria group bacterium. GTDB lineage: Bacteria > Patescibacteriota > Patescibacteriia > UBA9934 > CAMTUG01 > JBBTQF01. The sequence continues at coordinate 9,591 of JBBTQF010000045.1, read as the reverse complement.
AGTCTAGGAGTACTTGTTGTGGAGGCGACAAGTATCTCTGGTTCCCTCATCACGACCAAGTTTGCACTCGAGCAAGGCCGTGAGGTGTTCGCGGTGCCTGGTCCTATTGATAGCGAAACCAGCCAAGGGACAAATGCGCTACTCAAATCAGGCGCACACGTTGTGACCTCGGCCCATGATGTGCTTGACGTCCTTGGCTTAAGTGGCGTTGCTCTCACGCGCAAAGCGACCGAGCCGCCAAAACCCGATACAAAAGAGGAATCAATTCTTCTGCCACTGCTGACTAAACAGCCTCTCCATCTGGACGAAATCATTCGTAAAAGCGGACTTCCTACCGCGACCGTCAGCTCCTGCGTGATGATGATGGAAATCAAAGCAAAAATTCGCCATGTCGGCGGCAATTATTACATTCTCGGTTGACACATTGTCGAGAGTCTGGCTTTATACAGATGATTATGCCAAAGCTTGTCATTGTTGAGTCTCCAACAAAAGCAAAAACGATTTCAAAATTTCTCGGCAAGGATTATAAAATCTTGTCGAGTTTTGGTCATGTGCGCGATCTGCCAAAAAACGATTTGGGGGTGGATGTTGAGCACAGCTTCAAACCAAAGTACGTCATCCCAACAAAGAGTCGCAAGCATGTAACCGAGTTGAAAAAAGCGGCCGCGAAATCTGATGAGATATATCTCGCAACTGACGAGGACCGCGAAGGCGAGGCGATCAGTTGGCACCTAGCCGAAATCCTAGAAATTCCAGAGGACAAACTCCATCGTATTACGTTTCATGAGATCACAAAACCAGCGATCGAAAAAGCGCTTGCGCATCCGCGCAAAATAGACATGAAACTCGTGGATGCCCAGCAGACGCGCCGCATTCTTGATCGTCTCGTGGGCTACAAGCTCTCTCCTCTTCTATGGAAAAAGGTACAGCGCGGGCTTTCAGCCGGCCGCGTGCAGTCAGTCGCAGTACGCCTCGTCGTGGAACGCGAACGCGAACGCGACGCCTTCAAGCAGGAAGAATACTGGTCAATTGACGCCGTGTTTTCAAAAGATGGAACGACTTTTGAGGCAAAACTCGTTGACGTGGACGGAAAAAAGATAGACAAAATGGATGTTAAGAGCGAGGCAGATGCTAAGTCGCTCGTGGCTCGTGCAGAGGGTCAGTCGTTCGCCATTGCGGACATCCAAAAAAAGCGTATAAAAAAAGCGCCACCGACTCCGCTAACGACGTCCGGCCTTCAACAAGAGGCGAACATCAGACTTGGAATGAGCGCGAAGCAAACGATGACACTAGCCCAACATCTGTATGAAACGGGACGCATCACATACATGCGTACTGACTCAATGAACTTATCTGATCTATTTCTTGAGGATGCACAAAAAATTATCGGCACGCAGTTTGGCAAAGCATATCAACTCGATGAACCACGCCGTTTTAAGACAAAGAGTAAGGGCGCACAGGAAGCACACGAAGCTATTCGCCCAACAGATCCAACCGCCATTCCGGCGAGCCTCAAAGGTGAGCTCGATTCTGGAGCGTGGCGTTTGTATAATCTCATCTGGTCGCGCACGCTCGCCAGTCAAATGCCGGAAGCGGAACTCGAACGTGTGGCAGTGGATCTCACCGCTAACGGACTCACTTTCCGCGCCAATGGCTCGACAGTCGTATTTGATGGCTTCATGAAAATCTATCGTACTGCCAAAGAGGTTATTTTGCCAATGCTCGAGCTCAAAGAAAATGTTCCTCTCGTCTCGGTGACGCCGAATCAACACTTTACAGAGCCTGTAGCTCGCTATTCAGACGCGACGCTCGTTAAGACGCTTGAGGAATACGGAATCGGACGTCCATCAACATACGCGCCAACAATCGCGACAATCATCGCGCGCGGGTATGTTGACCGCGACGAGAGTAAGCGCCTCTTTCCGACGGAAATCGGGAAGACGGTAATTGATCTCTTGATCGAACATTTCCCGAATATTGTAGATTACGCTTTCACGGCTAACATGGAAAATGATCTTGATGGTGTCGCGGAAGGCACAACCGAGTGGGTGCCGATGCTCACCGCGTTCTATGGACCATTTGAGGAAAACTTGAAAACGAAGGAAATGGATATTGTGAAAATTAAACGTGAGGAGATTGCGACTGATCAGGTGTGCGAAAAATGTGGCAAGCCAATGGTCATCAAATTTGGCCGTTTTGGAAAGTTCCTTGCCTGCACAGGATTCCCTGAATGCAAAAATACAAAGCCTCTTAAACAAGAAGGTGAAGACTGTCAGATTCTCTCAACGGATGAAGTCTGTCCGACCTGTCAGGCACCTATGGTGGTCAAGCAAGGACGATTCGGAAACTTCCTCTCGTGCTCGCGCTATCCGGATTGTAAAACGATCAAATCGCTCGATAAGACAACTGGCGTAAAATGCCCGCAGTGCAAAGAAGGCGAAATTACTGAAAAACGTTCCAAACGCGGAAGAATTTTCTACAGCTGTAATCGTTATCCGGACTGCAAATTCGCCTTATGGAACAAGCCAACTGGCGGAAGCTGTGAAAAATGCGGTTCACTTCTCGTGTATGGACCAAAGGATACGATCAAGTGTTCAAATAAAGAATGTAAATAAAAACGGTGGGCTAATGCCCACCGCTTTTTTTCTTTCCTCCATCTCCTTTACTGTCATCTTTTGAAAACTGACCCAGCGTAAACTCATTAGCGAGTTCCTTAAATTTCTCCCACGCAGGACCGAACGCTTTTTTTGTGAGGTATCCAAGACCGAGTAAAACCGCACCTCCTACCACACCAGCAAATGTGAGCGGGCGTCGGAATGTTGGTCCGGAGATTGCCCATGCGCGCTCTCCCAAACGATCGAGCTTGCGCGCACCTTTCATGAATCCAGAAGTCTGAAAATCTCTCCATTTACCCGGTGACAATTTTTCTGCCCAACGCTCTTGGCTATCATAATCAGTGTCAACAAGCGCCAAATCAACTTCGATTTCGTTTTCCCACTTCTCTGGCAAACTCTTGAACGCACGCCAATTTTTCGCAAAATATTTTTTTACACGATTGTCCGGTAACGCTTCTTCTTTTTTCTTCTGAAAGATGAACTTCTCCGTGAGCTGTCGTGTGTTACGATCTTCTCGCGCTTGCATCATCAATCCTAGTCCACCGATTGATTCGGCTTTATCTATACCTTTGTCTTTTTCAATTTGCTCTAAAACAGCCTTGATCTGTGCGTCGCGATCGCTAAATACCTTCTCAACAACCTGACGATAAATTTGCTCAGCTTGCTTAAACTCTTTCACGCGCTCTTCACCGTTTTTTTTAAGCACTTCCAATTTTGCATCTTCAAATGCCTTTTTTGCGGATGTAAGTTTTGGCTTATGCTGATCCTCAATAATTTGAACAAGGCTGACCAAATCGTCTGCCTCAGGAACCTCAATTTTTGTCGCTCTCTCCAATGCATCCTCCCTAGCTTCACGCGCCTTCTCGAGCTCATCTTTACGTAAACTCTTCCCCGCCTCTCGATACTTTTCAAAAAAGACATCACTATCTTCTGCTCCTAACTTAATTTTAAAATCTCGTGGTGGAATAGGAATGCCCTCTTTCTTTCCTTTTGTCTGATTTCCACCGCGTACTGCCTCGCGAGCAATTCGCAACCGATCCTCATCGTCATCATCATCTTCGTGCGTGAAGTATTCATGTTCTGCCATATACTTCACATTCTAGCTCATATTAGAGATATTGTCGCTTGACAAAAGGTCCCCCTCTGTGCAGAGTAGATGGACGGAGAAGCCCATGCACGACCCCCGCACCGCTGAAGCTGACCTCTATGACGTGACAGCGTATCTCATTGACGTGATGCAGGGTGCCGTACGCCGCGACGGACGACCAGCGCATACACATCCAATCAGGGTGTGCCTCATCCTCCGACACCTGTTCGAAGTGACACGCAGTGAACTCCTCACAGCCGCTCTTTTGCATGACGTGACAGAAGACATGGCGATCGCGAAAGAGGACATCGCCAAGCTCTTCGGAGAAGAGATCGCCACTCGAGTGGATGCTCAAACGTATGTCGGCATCTCTGAGTCTCTGATACCAGACTTTGACGAGAGGCATGCGCTCAAATACGACAACAAGTTGCGGCGCATCCCGCACTGGGATTTAGGCAACTGCCTCATCCTGTTCGCTGACGCCCTCGACAATCTCTTCTCTCTGGATGGAAATCCAGATGAATGCTGTCGAGCGCTGTATCGAAACTTTGTCCTAGAGAGTGGGCTACCTGCTCTAGAAAAACGACTCAAAGAACTCAACTGGACTGGACATCTTCCATCCACCATCATCTCGCCAGAAGGTGTGTACATTGGGCCACGTCCCATCTTGCCTATCGTCCTCTGTTGACAAAGACTGTACAATTCTCTAGGATGAACACCCACCAAGGAGGCCACCGTGCCACAGAACCCAGGAGCAATCCGGGTGGTGGCACGCGCAACGGCCATCATCCGAGACGAGGAAGGTCGCTTCTTTCTCACTTTCCACCCCAAACAGAATCATTACTTCCTGGTTGGCGGGAAGGCACAATACACCGAGGGGAAAAGAATCGGTAAGGATATTGCCGAGACCTTTTCACACATCGGCCGCGCAAGTGAGTTCGTCTCCTACCTCTTCAACATGAAACGCGAATCCTCCCGCGCCGCCGGGACACGCGAGGTCTGGGAGGAGTTGAAGGAAAGCCGGATTGTCAGTCCGATGCGATGGGCGACTGCCAAGAAGCAGTTCAGTCTCAAGAGTTCTCTTCCGGCGATCGAGATTTTGAACCTCTGCGACAATCCGCACAGTGGATACCGACCACAGATAGATACGAAGAACATCATCCTGCCGTGCGAGATGCGTTTGCCACCCAAGTGGGAGCGTGAGGTGTACTCTCGCTGGGTTAAGGAGAAAGACCGCAGGGACGTGACACCGATTGTCTGGTTCGCAACGCCAACGGAAATTTACAACGTACATACTACGCGCGGGTTTAAAATCAGCCCGGATGTACGTCACATCTTGCTACGGTTGGGCTTCATACCACCTATCGAATCCCTCTCAAGTGGACCCCCGAAGGAAGATGACCCCTAGATCTTTCTTGCTTGACGAGTCCTACAACCGCCCTTGCGTGACACCACGCGCATGGGCGGTTTTCTTTACAATCCAGTTTTTGCGCTGTATTCTAAAAGTTAGACCTTATGCTCACCAAGGACCAAAAAATTGAATATGACTACGATGAATTGGAAGCACTCGTAAAAAAAAACTACGAACAGCCAGATTTAGCATTACTACGACGCGCCTATGAATATGCTGAAATCGCGCATGCCGGCAGAGTCCGACAGACAGGACATGAGTACATCACTCACCCGGTTGCGACCACGTACAAACTTGCAGAAATGAAATTGCCGATGTCTGTTCTTTCAGCGGGACTCCTGCATGATGTCGTCGAGGATACCGGTGTTACAATCGAACAAGTCGAAAAAGAATTCGGCGATGAGATTGCCAAACTTGTGAGTGCTGTGACGAAACTCAAAAAGGTGAAGTACACGGGTGACGACTTGTATGCCGAAAATTTGCGCCGAATGTTTCTTGCAATGTCGGATGACGTGCGCGTAGTATTTATCAAGTTTGCCGATCGCCTGCATAACCTCAAATCGCTCTACGCACGACCACGAGAAAAACAACTCCGCGTGGCCCGCGAGGTGCTCGAGATCTATGCCCCAATCGCCAATCGCCTCGGCATGGGCGAAATGCGCGGAGAACTTGAAGACGCAGCCTTCATGTACGCGCATCCTAAGGAGTTTCAAATCGTCTCGACACTACTTGAGCGCAAGGTGCGTGAAAAAGAGAATATCGTAAAACAAACTATTGAAACTACAACGCGCGATCTGCAAGAGGCAGAAGTTGAAATCATCATGATTCAAGGACGCATCAAGCGCTTGTACAGCCTATATCGCAAACTTGAGCGCTACGAAAATGACATCAACAAAATTTACGACCTCATTGCCGTGCGGATCATTGTAAAAGATGTGTCCGATTGTTACGCCGTGCTTGGCATCTTACACAAACAATGGAAACCGCTTGCGGGCCGAATCAAAGATTATATCGCGCAACCAAAACCGAACGGCTATCAATCTCTGCATACGACGGTTTTTGTGGATAATGGCGGCATCGTAGAATTCCAGATTCGCACCGTTGAAATGCACGATCATGCGGAATACGGTATTGCCGCGCACTGGCGCTATAAAGAAGGAGCAAGCAGACTGCGTCAAAGAGATCTCACATGGATGCAGGAGCTCGTGCAAATTCAAAAGACGCTCGAAGCGAAAAAGGATGTGCTCGAGCAACTCGAAGAGATGAAGCTCGAGGTATTCAAAGACCGTATTTTTGTCTTTACTCCAAAAGGCGATGTAATTGACCTGCCAGAAAACGCGACCCCTGTGGATTTTGCCTACGCCATTCACACCGACATCGGAAATAAGTGCACAGGCGCGCGCGTCAACGATCAGCTCGCGAACCTAGACACCTCGCTACAGTCAGGCGATATGTGTGAAATCGTCATTGATAAAAATCGCAAGAGCCCGAGTCCTGACTGGTTGAAATTCGCGCGTACGCGTCACGCGCAACAAAAAATTCGCGACGCCACCCGCAGTAAAATGAAAGGTTGGCTTTCGCAAATGGTTGGACGCAAAGTAGCCTAACCTGTCAGTCTCGCAAGGAGTTCCATAAGCTCCTCTTTCGAAAAGTAAGAAACCGAAATTTTGCCACGGCCGTTTTTGTCTTGAATATCAACCTTTGTTCCCAAGATCTCCCGTAGTCGTGCCTCGTGCGCTAGAATGTTAGGACTTTTTTTGTTAACAACCGCTCGCATCTTTGGAGCCGAAGCGCGCGCCTCGGCCTCACGCACAGTCATTCCGCCATTAAGCATTTGATGAAAAAGATGTTCGCGTTTTGTCACGTCGCCTTGCGCAAGCAGAGTTCGTGCGTGGCTTTTGCTTATTTTGCCTTCCGCGAGTGCTTCCTGCATCTCTTCGGTAAGCTCAAGTAAGCGCATCGTGTTTGCTATTAAAGAACGACTCTTTCCAACACGTTTGGCGACTTCATCTTGCTTCAAGTGAAATTCATCAACAAGCGCGTGAAAGGCGCGTGCTTCCTCGAGCGCGTTTAGATCTTGACGCTGAATGTTTTCAATCAAGGCAAGTTCGAGTTTTTCCTGATCATTAGCAAGACGCACGACCACCGCCACCTCATGCAAGCCAAGCATCTTTACGGCGCGAAAACGACGCTCACCGGCGATGAGCTCAAACTGTCCACGCGTCGTCTCCTGCACAACAAGCGGTTGCAAAAGGCCGTGCTCCTTGATTGAAGCCATTAAGTCTTCAAGCTCGGATGGTGAAAAATGCCGACGCGGTTGGCGCGGGTTTACAGTAATCGAAGAAAGCGGTGCCATACGCACAGATCCTTGCGGAACCGCGCTCGCTGTTTGATTCATCGGAATAAGAGAACCGAGGCCACGACCAAGGCCAGTGAGTTTATTCATAAAACATTTTCGCGATAAAGAAGTTCTCGCGCAAGCCGTTCATATGCATGGGCGGCCTTCGAGCTTGGATCGTAACTCAAAATAGATTTGCCAAAACTTGGCGCTTCGGCCAAACGAATACTGCGTGGAATCACAGAGCGGAAAATCGTGTTGGGAAAAAATTTGTACAACTCGGCAAACACTTCTTGCGATAGTCTCGTGCGTGGATCAAACATTGTGATTACAGCGCCCATTACGTTGAGTTCTGGTTTGAGCGACTGCTTAACGAGATTCACAGTATTGAGCAGTTGTCCAAGTCCTTCGAGGGCGAAATACTCTGCTTGTACAGGAATGAGCACACTGTCCGCGGCCACCAAACCGTTGATGGTGAGCAAACCAAGCGACGGAGGATTATCAATCAAGATGTAATCAAAATCGTTACGCACTTCAAGCAGAGTCTTGTGCAAACGATGCTCGCGCGCCATTTCATTAACGAGCTCAACGGTGGCTCCTGCAAGCGACGGCGCGGCCGGCAGGAGCTTCAAGCCCTCATGTTCGGTCGCTTGAATGAGTTCTTTAGCTCGCGCTCGACCAATCAGCGCTTCGTAGACATTCGCTTGCAGTTCGTTGTAGTTGAGACCAAACGCGGAGGTCGCGTTCGCTTGAGGATCAAGATCAACAACGAGGACAAATTTACCAAGGTGAGCCAAATAGGCGGCCAAGTTCACTGTGGTCGTGGTCTTCCCAACGCCTCCTTTCTGATTGACGACCGAAATGATGTGGGCCATGCTATCTGATTACAACGAAACAAGTGAGACCTTTGAAAAGCTGATGGATTTTCGTTGAACGGGCTATCGAGCCTCACGAGACGTAGGGATATCTACGTTGAGTGAGGTCGATGGGTGCCTGTGAAACGAAAAGACGCAGTTTTGCAGAGGTCTCAAGTATAACAAATATCCGCCTGACGTAGAAGTCAGACGAATATTTGGTTGCGGGGGTCGGATTTGAACCGACGACCTTCGGGTTATGCTTACCACTATAGCTTTCGCTACTTCTGCCGAAGCAGAATTTGTTGGTCTGGACTTTCTCTTGTTCCAACAGAAGTTGGAACCCTACCATTAAGTCTCTACACTTTCAGAAGCTACTGTTGGCCTCCGCTTAGCTCGGGATTACCATCTGCAAAGGCTTCCCCGAATTTGATAGGTTCTCTTGTAACGCTTACACGCTACACGGCCCATTTATGAATTAACTCCCAAGCGTCACGGTAAGCGGCAGATTTCGGTTTCCGTTGACGTTTGTCAGTTTCCACCATGTGAATCTCACTTCCGTACCCTATGAATACCTCCGTTGGAAAAACATAACATATGTCTTTCTCTGGGAGATAAGCGATGGCAAAGTCGAACTCTTTCGACTGATAAGGTGCTCGTCTCATGACCCGTCGGTTTGTGCGCGTACGTCGGTTGTCGATCACATAATTTACAGACGCTTGATCTAACCACGCACTCTTGACTTGGATCCGTACAAGAGCACCCTGCACATCGAAAACCATGTCGTAAGGTAGTCTATCACCGATTGGTTTGAGAACGCCCCAACCGTGCTTTAATGCACAGAGGGTAACGGCCTACTCGGCAATGTCCCCTTTGGTCTTGGTGTCCATAAGGTACGGAAGGAGTTAATCCTGGTCGAGCCCGATGAGCTGCCTGGCTGCTCTACCCCGCTGGAGTAGAATAGTCTTTGACAGAGCCCTTGTCAACCTGTTATTCTTTCGACACATTAGCGAGTGACGTAGCCCGCCATTCGCGAGTGACATGGCGGGGTAGCTCAGTTGGCTAGAGCGTGGGACTCATAAGCCCAAGGTCGTGGGTTCAATCCCCACCCCCGCTACCACCCTTCGCTCTTCGAGCTTCGGGTGATAGGCCAGCCGCGGTGGCGGAACGGTATACGCGGAGGACTCAAAATCCTCTGCCCGCAAGGGATTGAGGGTTCGAGTCCCTCCCGCGGCACCACGTAGGAAAAGTCAAAGAGTTTTGGTTCGCCTCGCTTCGCTCGGCGA
>JBBTQF010000044.1:0-3960 GCA_038065815.1 Patescibacteria group bacterium | reverse complement strand
AAATCTGGTCGGCGGGCGAGGATGAACTCCTCGCCCGAGACGTGACAGGGTTGAACTAGCTACCCGGTGGACCTCAACCGGAAGCCGCTCACGACTTCCGGCATGTTCTGCCGGCGACGAGCCGGCACCGCGCTCCGCCGCGCCGCGTCGCCGTGCTCATAGGCACGGTAGGCGGTCACCTGTTGACCGCTCGCGAGCACGAGGCAGTCGGCCCCGTAGCGCGCGCGGCTCTGCCACGGCACGCGCTCCTCCGCGCGCGCCTCCTGCACGAATTCGCGTTCCTTCTCGCGAAGGTCCTTGTATGCGTCGTAGGTGACGCCGTACAGGTTCGCGAGCCGATCCTCCGGGATCGGCGTGGCGCGAGGCGACCCGCAGATGGGGCCCGTATCCAGTTCGATATCGCCTCCCTCAAGGAACTCGACGAGCCCCTGCGAGAGCCGCGACCGGCTCGGGATGCCTGCCCACAGCTTGAGGCTGCGGGCGGACCGCGCGATCTCCTCGTCAAGGGCAATGCCCTCGATGTAGGAGACGACTGGTGAAATTTTTTGCATCAGTATTTCCTCTGCACGCTTTCGCATGCATCATGGTTTTTGATTTGAGGAGGAAACCTCCCCACTGATTTCCGAAAGCGGGTTTGCTCCGGATCACAAAAACGAATTTTACGATTCGTTTCTAGGATTCGGATTCAACTCATTTTCGTCGTGCCAAAGGCGAGGTAAGACCGGCTAGTTCCGCCCATGGATCTGGAGAAGTGGACCACAGTGACCTGCCGAAGCTGGTATGTGGCATGGAAGGCCGCTCACGATGAGTAAGATTGCTCCTAGACATCGTGCCGAACATCCGATCGAGTTCAAGCTCCTCCTGAACCCGACGCACTCTCTCCTCCAGATCCTTGGGCAAAACAAAAGGGCTGTCTGCTGACATCAAATCTGTGGGGATTTGAGTTCAACAAACAGCCTTTTTCTAGGATATAATAAAGCTGGAATTTCTCTCCCCAGAGATAATCAAGTTGTTCATGTGTTGGTGACGTTCGTAACTCCGCTACCATCACAGGAGAATTAAGATACCACATTTTGGAGGTTTTGTCAAGAGTGTGAGGTAGTATTTTGGCTAATATTAGATGAAAGTTTGAGTTAAAAAAGTCGAGAGTCGAAAGAGTCGAAGGACGTGGTATAATCTTTGCATGTCTTTTCTTGTCGGCCATCAAGCGATCCTCGATCTACTCAAACAGATGCATGAACGAGGGCGTCTAAATCACGCCTTGCTTTTTGTCGGTCCAAAACACGTTGGCAAACGCACTCTAGCCGAGCATCTACTATTTTCTATCCACCATCTACAACCTTCACATCCCGATTTTCTTATTATCGAGCGCCAACTCAACGATAAAGGTAAACTCAAACAGAATATCTCGATTGATCAGATACGCGAGTTGCGATCTAGATTGCAGATGAGCTCGCTTGGCGCTTGGAAGGTGGCGGTGATTGATGAAGCCGAGACGCTTTCAATCGAGGCCACCAATGCTCTTTTGAAAACGCTCGAAGAGCCGACGGCAATGACTCAACTGATTTTACTTGTGACTCATCTGTCCACTGTGCCAGCGACAATTGCTTCACGTTGTCAGGTTGTTGATGTGCCTTTTGTCTCACACATGGAAATGGCAACAGCCTTTGGCGAGGTGCTGGCGCGGCGGGCTGTTGGCAGACCGGGACTGGCGATGAGACTCAAGGAGGAAGATGCGTCGAGCACGTATGAACAGCAATCTGGCGCGTGGCAGAGACTCATGAAAGCGACACTTTCGCAGAAGCTCGGACTTTTGCAGAGGAGTCTTAAGCAGTGGGATGGACTTGAGCTTTTGGATGTGTGGGAGAGGGAAGCGCACCAAGATTTTGTCAGGCAACCGACGCGCGATCGAGCGGAAATTCTACGGCGAATGATGGTGGCGCGCCTTGCCATTCTTGGGAATGTCAACAACGCATTAGCAATGGAACAAATAATTTTTTAAATAGACTATGAATCATAAACTTCTTTTTATACTCATCCTCCCGATCCTCGGCCTCGGCTGTATCAACGTGAAAACGAGCGTCTCCACAGAGGGTGGTGTTTGGCAGAGTAGTGACGCTGGCGAGACATGGGCGAGTACGAGCCTTATTCCAACCGAGGATGGCGTTGCATCGTTTGGGAGCGCTGACATTTCAGTCATCACGTTTGACGCCGCGGACGATGATGCGGTGTACGCAGGTACAACAGAAAAAGGATTATTATTTTCATACGACAACGGCGCCAGTTGGCAACGCCCCGGTGATGCCAAAGTTCTTGAAGGGCGTGTCTACGGTGTGGCGGTTGACCCGCGTAACAAGTGCACGATTTATACGGCGATTGGCTCGCGCGTGATGAAGTCAACGGATTGCAACCGTACATACGATACGGAAACGTTTGTAGAAGCGAACGGCAAGGCGATTCGCGCCATCGAGCTTGATTGGTACAGTCCTGACATGGTGTGGACGGTAACTGCAGGAGGTGATGTTATGAAGAGTATAAACGGCGGTGACAGTTGGACTACGGTGACGCGCGTGGGAGATAACGTGATGGACATGATGATTGACAACGCTGATAGTCGTATTGTGATTGTCGCCACCGAAGATGATGGTGTCTGGCGGACTGTAGATGGCGGGGCAACGTGGAGTGAACTCGCCGATGCGATTGATGATTATAGAAGCGCTGAAGTTGGTTACGCGCTTGCTCAAAACAGCGATGGGAGCATGATGTACTATGCGAGCAAGTATGGTTTGTTGCGCTCAACGGATCATGGAGCGACATGGACTGGACTCACGCTTCTTACGGCGGCCGGGAGTGTTAGAATATATTCACTCGCGGTTGATCCGAACGATGGTAACGTAGTTTATTATGGCACCAATAACACGTTTTACTCTACGACGGACGGCGGAGACAACTGGGCAACGAACTTGCTTCCAACTGATCGCGCCGCCACCGTGATTACCATTGATCCAGATGATAGCTCTACGATTTTCCTCGGCGTTGCGCGCGTTGAAAAAGATTAGTACACTGCCAACTCTATGTACTCTGCCTACATAATTTCCAAAAAATCTGAATTTCAGAAAATTCTCGAGCATCTTGGTCAGGAACTCTCAACTGTGCGTACTGGTCGAGCGAGCCCCGCGCTTGTTGAAGGTATACAGGTGAACGTCTACGCGACGATGATGGAGCTCAAGAGCATCGCCAGTATTTCTGTACCGGATGCGCGTACGTTGCAGATTCAGCCGTGGGACAAAGCCAATCTTCAACCGATTGAGCACGCCATTGCCACGGCAAATCTTGGTATCAATCCAGTGAATGATGGCACGGTTATTCGTCTGGTGATGCCACAACTGACCGAGGAAACGCGCAAGCAGATGGTCAAGATGATGAAGGAGAAACTCGAAGTCGCGCGCGTGGCTATTCGCAAAATGCGTGAGAGAGTACGCGATGAAATTGTAGCAAGCGAGAAAGCGCGCGAGATTGCGGAGGATGAACGGTTCGCGCGACAGGAAGAGCTCGACAAGATTGTGAAAGAGTTTGACGGCGACATCTCGGCGTCTGGAGAAAAAAAGGAAAAAGAAATCATGACAGTATGAATCAGGTGACAATGGAGAAACTGGTAAATCTATGCAAGGCGCGCGGTTTTGTATTTCCGGGTTCCGAGATTTACGGCGGGCTGGCCAACAGTTGGGATTACGGACCGCTGGGTGTTGAGTTGAAGAATAATATCCGTGACTGGTGGTGGAAACGCTTCGTACAATCTCGACGTGACATGGTTGGCATTGACGCGGCGATTCTCATGAATCCAAAAGTGTGGGAGGCATCCGGACACGTCTCAAGTTTTAGCGACGCCATGATTGATTGCAAGCAGTGCAAGGCGCGCCATCGCGCGGATCATCTGATTGAAAATGCTTACCAAGAGAT
>JBBTQF010000043.1:0-7521 GCA_038065815.1 Patescibacteria group bacterium | reverse complement strand
CCCATTGCTGGAATCGAGCTCGGCCTTGAGCCCGGCGTCGGCACGCCGCAACTCGCCAAACATGCGACTCTCGGTCATGGCCTGGTAGTCGGCGCGGGTTCCGCCGACGCACCAGCCCCAGGTCTTGGACCAGTACTCGCCGACGGGACAGGACACCCCGACGGTGAGGTTGGCGACCGGCTCAAGGCCGTTCAGCGCGCCGAAGGTCGTCACCGACCCGTCGGTCCGCTTGACCGAGGCCACGAGAACGCCCTGCGGCCAATCGGCGAACGGCAGGATGTTGCCGTTCTTTCCGCGGGGTGCGTGCTTCCACGCGTTCTTGAGCTCGATCGCCTCCGACGCGGTCGGCACAGGCGGAGGCGCCGGCTGGGCGGTGGCCGATGGCGGAGGCGGAGGCGCCGGCTGGGCGGTGGCCGGTGGCGGAGGCGGAGGCAGCGGAGCGTTCTGGGCGAACGCTCCGGTGATGCCCGTGAGGGCAAGGAAAAGGGAAAGAGGCATGGGTACTCCCTGGTTGGTTGTGCGGTCGTCGTTGCCGACGCCGCGTTTTTGATTTTTGCCGTGCGGAATGCACGCCCGTTTCCGATCCTTTAGGGTTTGAACCAGGACGGGCGGGCATCGAACTCGTTTATACGAGGCCCATGTCCGCCAATCCTGATCCATTTCTCTTCGTTGTAAATGAGCCCATGTGGTCCGACATCCTTCAGCCACGAGGAGGAGACGTGACGAGGGACATCGAACCGCACAAGATCACTTCTTTTCAAGGAGGCAAGCACCTAAAATGGACTCATGAAAATATCACAATTACGTAGAAATGTCAATACACGGCACGCCACAATTCGTACAGCCACAAAAAAAACAAAGAAAATGCCCCTTTTATCAGCCCTTGGGTCACTTGTCATGATGAGGAGGAGGCATCATGACCGTGCGTCCAAAGGCCGATAAAAGGGGCAGTGTGGCAGGACTTTAGCAGGGGGTAGAATGGGGTGTCAAGGAGATTTTGGAAATCTATTACTCATGCAAAAGTTGATGCCTCCTGCGAATACGATCAGCTTTCAAAAACACATACCCGATTCCAGCAAGTCCTCCCAAAAAAAATCCAGTAAAGGCATTGACGGGGATATTCGGTCGCATAGGCCAACGCGAGTTAAGCGGATCATCCACTTGCTGAATGCTGATACTTCCACCTGAAGTGAACGTCCAACCTTCTGACACGAGCACAGCCGTAACAGCTCGCGCGATGAGCTCGGCTTGCTCCACATCAGTGTGATAAACATTAATTTCCAAAAGCCCAGTACCGCGCGCCACAGTCGCGTCAACAGTTCTCCCCCATTTCTTGCGCAGTCTATGTTCATTGTCCCCAAAATATTCTTGATCTATGTTTGAGGAGGCAGAAATTACTTTGCCATAAAACGTCGTGGTGTAGATGATATTAGCAAGATCATCGGCAACACGCTCTGCGGCGCGCGAGGCGGTGTAAGCATCAACCGCGCCGATCTGCTGGAGGATCAAAAGACGCGTGGTTGAGCTGTACTCAAGTGGCCGTAAAAAGGACAGAACAACGCCAAGAAATAATCCAAGCGCCGCAAAAAGCACAATCGAGTGCCAAAAATTTGCAAGAGTTGTTGAGTAGCGACTCATAATGTTCCCAATTCTACCTCAAGTGTCAGTTGTTCGCCATTGCGGTCAACCAAAATGGAGACCCGTTTGCCTGGTTCATAGTTCGCCAATATTTCAGCAAACGACGTCTGCCGTGTGAGTGTCTGATCCTGAACGCGTAAAATAATATCTGATGTTCGCAAACCTCCTATTGACGCAGGGCCAGAAAATGAGACGCTCGTCACAAGTGCACCACGGGTGAATCCTCGGTTCGCCGTGTCTGGCAAATGGACAAAAGAAAGGTCAATCAGTTGAGCTCCGAATGAAGCTCGCGTATAAACACCTGATCGAACCGCAGTCGTCATGGCGTTTTTAATAAAGGAGAGTGGTGTATCACCGACTGCCACAAGTTCTCCACTCAAATTCACCACAGGCGCGCCATCAAGCGACAGCTCATCGTTAAATGTCAAAAATCCAGAAAATGTTTCTGCCGAACCTGCCACGCCAGGCAAACTCCACGCTGAAGGATCCGCGATTGTGGTTGCGAAAAGAGTATCAATACCACGTGCAACAAAAACTTCTTGTCCGCTCATCAACGTTTCGGAATCTGCAAACGCGATGACTGGCAATCCATTCGCCTCGAGCTTAATCAGCACACTATCTGTAAGCGCGTCGCGTACAGTATTCGTCATCGCATACTCCACGCCTCCGACAAAGGCTCTTGTCCCGATGGCAGAAGCGGTCGAGAGTACCCACCCATCGGATGTGACCACAACGCCAGCGCCGATCTCGCTACCGGGCAAAAGTGTTGCGGAACTCCCACTGTTATAAAACAACACGAGACTCGCGAACAACTCATCATGAGCAATCTGCAGTGCCTCCTCGTAGCTACCGGGTGTTGGCCGTGGCTTTTCTTCAGAAAGCTGTTGCTTCCACCATGTCGCTTGCTCAAGGCTATCTACGTAACGCTCAAGATAGCTCTGCGTCAGCACGGTTGCGACCGTGCCGGAAAACAGACCCATGATGAGAGCCAGAACCATGGTGATAAAAACTGGTTTGATCGTCATAATTACGTCCATTGAGCACTCAAGATTACAAGGAGAAGCATCCCAAATCCAAGCCCGAGATAGCGTCGCAGTAGCAACCGTGAGAGTTTGGCCTGAACTTGCACGCGCGTCAAGCCTAAGAATAGATAATAGAAGACGGCGAGCACGGCGGCGTTTGTCGTAAATGTTGAAGGGAGGTAGGAAAGCACAATAAAAAACTCAACAAACAGAAGTGTCCCGCCAATCGCGTATCGCCGAATAATTTCTCGCGGTGCTTTGCCCATCCACAAACTCATGGAAACAGAAGCAAACACATACGGCGCGTAAAAGATGAGCAGTGCGGTGATCGGAATAAATGGGACGAACAACAAAAACGCATGGGCGCTGGCGACGAAAAAAAACATCCCAAGCACCTGCAAAACGATCGTCAGATTTTGCAATGCGTGTGGTTGGTAAAATACAGGCAGATGCAAGAAGCCAAACAAATTCTCTGCGTAGAAATAAAGAAAAAATGCCGTAATAATTCCAAGCGCCACGCGTAACACGTCAGCATCAAGAAACAGAAAAACAAGGCTCGCAGAAAACAACAGCATAAGTGGCGTACCAATCAGAATCCATGACTCGATGTTGCGCACCTTGATATTTACAAGACGCGCAAACAAAATCGAACAAAGGATAAATACGACTGGCAAAAGCCAGACGCTCGTAAGCGGAAAGCGTGAAGCGAGCACAAAACCCACAAGCGCGATCGCGCCGATAACAAACGGCGTAAGACGATGAATGAGGATCATTCAGTTTTGATAAGTGTTTTGAGATCGAGTGTCATGGTGCCGTCGAGGGTTACACTTCCCTCTTGCAGAGTGACATTCTGCACGCTCACATAAGCATCGAGGAAGTCATTCAGTTGCGAAACAAGTTTATCAAGTGGCCATTGAACGGCAAACTGCAACCACGCTGGCACGAAGAGCTGGCCGACCTGTACACGCGTAACATCAAATGCAAGGCCTCCGTCTTTTGCTGTTGGCGCGACACGCAACAAGAGCGCTGAATTTTGCTCATTGCCAGTAAATGTCAAGTAGAGCTCCACTTCCCCGCTCTGCAAAATTACCACCTGCGCGGAGTCTTGAACAAAAACCTCTTGCGCCCCCTGCGCGATAGCAGAGCGCAAAGATGTCGTGAGCGTTCCTTCGGAAAAAACAAGTGTGGCGTCGGCATCCGTAAACGTGCCTGCGCTCAATTTTGATTGAAGTGTGGCCACAAGTTGCTTTTCCATTTCCTGCTCAACAGCGGTTCCAGATTCGACTGTCCGCTCTGGTGTTGGCAACGCATAAGCCATTGCCGTAAAAACCGGTACACGCACCAAGCCAGTTTTGGCAACAAGATACAATATCCCAAAACCTATGAGAGCAAGAATAACGCATGAGACAAAAAATTTGCGGATCATAACTACTCAATCCACGAATACTGCGAAACTAAATCCTCCCACCGACTACTGGCCGAAGTGACGCCGGCTATATCCTCCGCTTCGTATGCCGATGCCAACTGCGACAATGTGATAACCAGTTCTAAATGAATCTCTTTGTAATTTGATGGCACAATGAGCTCAAGCAACTGCCTCTGTGTTTGTTGGAGAAGGACGATGCGAGCTGTGTCATCTGCAGAGATTGCGAGATCCACGCGAAGATCCTTGAGAATGGCGTGCGCGTTAGACTGATATTCCACCGCATCCACGCGACCGTTGCCATTGTTGAGAGTCGCCTCAAACCGATCACGGAACGAGAAAAAGATCATCGCCACAAGCGCGAGGGTCATTGCAATTACGAGAAGCGGAAATAATGTGCGATGGTGCGTCATATATCAAGTATCACGAGATCCATTTCCAAAAATATCACTCATTAACACGCTTACGAGTGTCGCGGCCGGTATGGCCAAAGCCGCTCCAGCAATGCCAGCCACTTTAAATCCAACCAGCAAGGCGACGATACTGATGATCGGGTTCAGGCCCGTGACTTTCTGCATAATCTTTGGCACCAGCAAATTATTTTCAAGCTGTTGAATAACAACATAAAGAAGTAGCACCATGACGCCTTTCACCGGCGACTCCACAAACGCGAGCACGACAGCGGGAATTGCCGCGATATTCGGTCCAGCGTACGGAATGATCTCTAACACGCCGGCAAAGAGGCCGAGCACGAGGGCATACTCAACATCAAGCGCGAGCAAACCAAGATAAGTAGCGCTCCCGACAATGAGCATCAGGAGCAGTTGTCCGCGCAACCACAAGCCAATCTTTTTTTGCATGCGTGTAAAAAGTTGGGTGAGGTACGGCTGATACTCATCAGGCGCCACGCGATGAAAAAGTCGGCGCCAAGCGTTTTCCTCGACCACCATGTAAAACGCAAGTACCAACACAATGACAAACGAAATGGCGCCACCGACTAGTCCAGTGATCGTGCTGAAGAGGCCAGAGACGATACTGCCAAAACTCCCGCGCAACTCTTCGATACTACGCACGATATCTTTCTTAAACCCATACTGTTCGCTAAACGCGTAAAGACGAGAGAGAGTGTCACTGACGCCGACAAAAATAGATGAAAAATTTGTGAGCAAATTTTGTATCTGCTCAACGAGTGGTGGAATAACGAGGATGAGCGAGATGGTAAGCACCGCAAACAGAACGATGTAGACCACAAGCACGCTGAAGCCACGAGGGATTTTGTAACGATGCATTAAGTCCGCGAACGGCTCAACAAGAGCCGCGAGCATCAACGCCACAAAGAGCATCACAACGATCTCTTTCACGTACCAAAGAAAAAACAACACGGCCACGATGGCGAAGACGCGGAAGATGGTACCAGTTGAGATGTGGACAACAAGATCCTTATCACTACGCGACATAGGACAAAGAAATGATACCACATTTGACAATTTGGCGCATTTATGATAAATTCGGCCGTCCGAAACGTGCGGTTTTGATTCCAAATTAAACCGCAACGGGCGTGACGCACAAAAACCTAAAAAAAAAGGAGAGACACATGGACCGTGGAACGATCGGGGTCATCCTCGGAGCTGGCGGACTTATCGTCAGCATGATCAACTCCTACCTCGACTACCAGTCGGGGCAGGGCCATCTGCAAGAGGATATCGTCGCCACCAACACCGCGCTCGCGATTGAGAGAGCGCGAGGCGACGATCTGGCGGCGGGCATCGCGACCGTCACGGAGAAGGCCAATGAGGCGCGCACTCAGAGTGGAATGGACCGCACCTTCATCTTCGATCGTCTCGAGACCGTGCTCGACAACGACGGATTCGTCTACTCAAAAGATTCCTGCGAGGACATCGCCGGAATTGACAATGAGAACGACGAGTTCGACGGATGTCCTGCAAACGCCTCGCTCGACAGCGACAAGGATAGTGTTAGGGACATCCGCGACGCGTGCCCTTCGACCCCAGGTGACTATGCGGACTCGGTCGTCAACAGTGGAAATGACTCCGGCTGGCGGAGCGAGATCTTCGTCGGAAAGACCGATGGGTGCACCGGCAACCAGATCGCCGCGACCTGCGCCAGCTGGCTCGCCTCCAGCGTGACCGCGGACGACGGCAGGACGGGAACCGTCGTCTCGAACTCGTGCAAGGGATCGGACGATCCGACCAGGACATGGTCGTTCGACTGGAGGATGGACGACAAGGGTGTCGTGACCTACGACACCCCGTCCGAGTGGACGCCACCTCCGGCCACTCCCGCCACTCCGACCATCCCCGCCCCGCCGGTCGCTCCGACCGCGACAACCATCCAGCCACCGCCCCCACCAGCCGGCTAGATCTTCAAAACAAGAACGCCACCTCGTGGCGTTCTGACGCACGACAGCGCTTGGGATCCTCCTAGGCGCTGTTGCATTTGCACGAATGGGTTGACAACATTTAGTCGTCGAGCTAGCGTGAAATTAGGAGGTCGCATGATCGCTGACCAACTTCGCGAACAGATTTACTCTATTCTCTCAAGAAGCACCCGACATCACCTAGACAGCAAGGATATGTCAAAGACACTTGATGAGGTAGGGATTGATAGTATAGATCTCGTCGAGGTTGTGATGGCAATCGAACAGAATCTCAAAATCAGGCTTGAGGATGAGGATACTGAAAAAATCCACGAATGCAGGACGGTTGGCGAGATAATTGAGGCAATCACAACTAGCGTTTATCTCGCTACGCACACAACCACACGCCTCCCACGCACCTTCACCAACAACTAGACGAGCTTCATTAGCACCTCGGTTCTCCCGGGTGCTTATCTGTTTTAGAACTACAATCATCACGATACCGTTGACATTTCGACGAAAAAAGGGTACGCTTTTCTGTCCCAGAAACCTTCACAAACCATCAAGGAGGCAAAGATGTGGGATCGTACTACCCGCGCAGAGCTTCGCCTCCATGGTGTCATTGGCACCATCTGGCATTCGCGACATGGATTGGTCGCTGAATTCAAAGGCCGTCATATCATCGGACGTGATACATCGGTCATAGAAGGAGTCTATCTTGGAGGCGGAGAACGTGAAGCAATCGTCGTCTCTGAAAAAGATGGAAAGCTCCTGCGGTGCTTCTTCGATCTCTACCGTACGCAGAATGAAAACTCACCATTGGAGATCGAACGCGCCATCTACAAACGAGTAGACGAAATCTTCGGCGGTAGGCACAATGACGCCGCAAAACGTGTTGAGCGTTTCTGTGAGACACATGGGCTCGTGGCCGACCGCAAGGTTGACCTGACCTTCTTCATGGACGCCGGAATCGGCGTGTGCCGTCACCGTGCTTTGCTTGCCGCTTACCTGCTTGAAAAGTTCGTCCAAAAAGGAAAACTGAAATGCAAGGTGAGTGTTGA
>JBBTQF010000042.1:0-25600 GCA_038065815.1 Patescibacteria group bacterium | reverse complement strand
GCGCTCGATCTCAACGCACGGCTGCTTGTCCTCGACGAGCCGACGGCCAGCCTCAACGAAAAAGAAGTGGCCATTTACCTGACTCTGCTCTCACATGGGCCAAGTTCTGTGCGTAAACTCGCAGGAATCAGCAGGATCAATCGTGGCACCACCTATGATGTCCTGCGCTCGCTCAAAGAACATGGACTCGTATGTTTCTACAACGAAGAGACAAAGCAGTGTTTTGTGGCAGAAGATCCTTCACGTCTGTCCGAGCTCATCGTCACACAAGAAACTAAACTCGCGCATACCAAGCTGGCGGTTTCAGAGATCATTCCAGAACTACGTAGTTTGCATGATCGTGGCGCGGATCGTCCAGTCAGTCGTTACTACGAGGGACCACAAGGCGTGCGCACAATTTTACTCGATGTTCTCGACAGCATGGAGAAGGAAGAAGAGAAGACGTACCACGTCTACTCGTCTTCGGCTGTGCGAGACGCTGGACTGTATGCGAATTTCCAAGATTACACAATACAACGTATCGCTCGCAATGTGAACGTAAAAACGATCGCCCTTGGTCATGGTGGATCTGATGCCGAGCTTTCCGAACACAGGTGGATTCCTGCGACCGAAGCGGCGCCAACCTACATTCTGATCTACGCCGGCAAATGCGCCTTCATCTCACTCAACACCTCTCACATGCTTGTTGGGGTTGTGATTGAGAATGCAGGCGTGTATAAAACACAGAAAATTTTGTTTGAACAACTGTGGAAAACACTCTCCTAAGTATGTACACTCATGTCTCAAGCGGAGCTGTCGTCTATCGTAAACCTGCTGCCAACCATATCGAGGTTCTGTTGCTGTATCGCCGCGCAAGCAACAGCTGGCATTTACCAAAAGGGACCCAAGAGCTTGGAGAGTCCCTGGAAACAACAGCCACGCGTGAAGTAAAGGAGGAAACGGGAGTCGAGGTGCTGCTGTGCGACTACTTGGGTTCGTTGCCGTCTGTCTTTAAACGCAACGGGGAGCAAATCGAAAAAACGACACACTATTTTCTTGCTGAACCCTTAGAAGTTCAAACAGAAAAGCACGACGCCGAACACGACGAGGTGTCTTTTGTAGCAATTGAGACAGCCTTGCGACGGTTGAAGGAAAGAGCAGTGGGCGAGGAAGAATGGCGCATCATTGAGGAAGTCATCAAACGTCTTCACACCAGGTAAAAAGAAAACATCGCCGTACGAAGGGGAGAGCGTATGGCGACGTGTTCCTTTTACTGCCGAGGTGTATCTTGTTCACTCCGTCGACCCTGGTTGTGATCTCTGCACGCAACGAAGCCGAAGGCCTACGTGGCCTCCTCCCCCAACTCACCAAGGTCTGCTTTGCCGAAGGCGCAGAGATCGTCCTCGTGAGCGACGGGTCGACGGACGAGACTGCCGAGGTCGCGCGTAGCTTCCATGGGATTCACGTGATCGAAAAGAACGTGAACCAGGGAAAGCTCGTCTCGGTCATGGAGGGAATGCGGTGGGGACTTAGTAAGCCCCAGGCAACGTATCGTCAGGTGATCATCTTCGATGGAGACGGACAGCACCACATGTGTGGGATTCGAGATGTTCTGGCACAACTCGCGCAAGGAAACAATGTCGTGTTCGCTTCCCGCTACCGCAAGGACTGCCCAGTAGGATCAGGACAGCCGCCACTTGATCGACAGCTACTCAACAGCGCCTGTCGAGCTATCATCCAGGATGTCACCGGCTGGAGTCTGACGGACCCAGTCTGCGGGCTGCGAGGCTTCACCCTCGAGATTGCACAATGGATCCTTTCGCAGACGTACGTCACAGACGGATACGGCTTCGAGCTCGAGACGGTCTTGCGTCTGTGGCATCGCTCGCGTGAAACTCCCCTTCAATGGGTAGAGATTCCGCATCCAGCGATTTACAACGGCCGCGGGAAAATCAGCGAGATCTACTCAAGCGCACACCTAGAAGAGCGGCTCGAGCGCATCAAGGCGCACCAACGTCACGTCGTCCAGGTACTCCTAGCACTCGGTATCACGGAGCTTCCGAACGAATAGAGACAGACTCAGAGACGTAAACAATAGGGGCAGCTACACAAGCCGCCCCTTTCGCATTTTAAAAAAGACAAAAGTCTTTACACATCATCGTACGGCGACGCTTCTGTTTCTTCTATAATTTTTCTCATCATCTCGACAGCCTGCACTGGATACTTCCCAATCGCCGTTTCTCCAGAGAGCATAACCATGTCAGCTCGATCCATCACAGCATGTGCGACATCTGAAACTTCTGCTCGTGTAGGTAGAGGATTGCGAATCATCGAATCCAACATCTGCGTCGCAACAATCACCGGTTTCTTTGCATGGCGACATTTCTCAATTATCTCTTCTTGCAAAACTGGCACTTGCTCGGCCGGCATCTCCACTCCGAGATCACCACGAGCCACGAGAATCCCATCTGACGCTTTCAAAATTGCGTTGAAATTTTTAATCGCCTCGTGCTTTTCAATTTTTACAATGAGCTTGGGGCGGTATGTAGACAGGATATGGGAGATGGTAGATCGGAGAGCGCGGACTTGAGATGCAGAAGTGACAAAGGACATCGCAACGAAATCAACGCGCTGTTTTAGCGCGAAAGCAAGGTCTTTTTTATCCTTCTCTGTAACCACGCCGATCTTGAGTTTCGTATCTGGAAAATTCATGCCCTTGTGCGAGAACAAAACGCCGGCCGTCATAACCGAAGCCACGATCTGTTGCCCACGAATGCTTTGGATTTGGAACTCATAAACGCCATCATCAATCAGTATTCGATCTCCTATCTTCACGTCTCTAGACAGTCCTTCATACGTCACAGGAATTGCTCCTTTCCCTTTTCCAAAAACAAGCACGTCTCCTTTTTTAAACACCACACCTTTCTCTGGCAGAATACCGAGCCGAATTTTTGGACCTTGCAAATCAACCAACAAAGCAACAGGCCTTTTTACTGCCTTCGCCGCCGCGCGGACATCTTTCATCATCTGTCGATGGCTTGCCTGTGTACCATGAGACATGTTGAATCGGGCAACGTCCATTCCTACCGAGACTATCTTTTTGAGAATGAGAGGACTTGCCGAAGCCGGACCTATTGTGCAAATAATCTTTGTTCGTCTCATATCAAAACAGCGACGGATCAAGCTCTTTGAGTGTCACCTCAATCCACAGAGTCTCTAGACCGCGTAACACTTCGAGCGTCACAGTTTGTTCCGGCTCAAAACTATTAATCGCCTCTGACAAACTGGTCTCCTCACCAAGCGTCATCCCATCAACCGAAATAATAATATCGCCACCTTGCAATCCAACAAGCGCGGCAGGGCTTCCAGCAACAATGCTTCTGTCATCGGTCGCCTCTTCCGGCACAATAAGCGCGCCAGCCTCGACGGAGAGCTCAAATTCTTCTTTAACCGCCTTATCAATCATCAGATAGCGCACGCCAAGCCACGGACGAATGATGCGCCCGTAGGCCACGACATCTTCCAAAAGTGGCTTCACTGCGTTGATCGGAATGGCAAACCCAAGCGACTGCCCATAGATGGAGACGGCTGTGTTAACGCCAAGCACTTCGCCATACAAATTAATGAGCGGACCGCCGGAGTTGCCCTCGCTAATTGGCGCGTCAGTCTGAATCGCCTCCTCTATTACCTCTGATTCCCCATTGCCGGTGCCAGCCGTAATAGTTCGATCAAGACCAGAGATGATGCCTTTAGTAACCGAGTTCGAATAGGCTGACAAGGCGTTGCCGATTGCAAGCACGGTCTGGCCGGCGCGCGCTTCGTTTGAGTCGCCGAGCGACACTGTAGGCAAGGCAGAGCCTTCAATCTTCACAAAAGCTAGATCCAAAACGACATCCTTGGCGAGAATTGTGGCATCGTATTCCGTGCCGTCATTGAGCGTCACGATGTACCGCGCCTCCGTGTCGCTCACAACGTGTTTGTTGGTCACGATGAGGCCGTCTGGCGTCACTATAAATCCTGTGCCTCCACCAACGCGCTCATAGGCGTACGTCACCTCGCCGTTTGAGCTTGAGGTGTACTGCGGATACTCTTTTTCGATGTAGATGCTCACCACCGCCCCAGTCACCTGCTCGACGACCGCAATTGTGGCCTCTTGTTCCTTGACGAGCCCCTCAATCGCTTCCTGCGTCTCATCCGAGAGTCCGGCGACTGGCGCACCCTCCTTTTCTGTTCCTGTCTCCTGCTCCAAAGCGTCGTCTTGTAAAAGAATATAACTCGTCATGCCACCAGCGACCGCTCCAAAAAAAATACTCGCGCACACGGCAACAATCAGCACCGTCTCATGTTGAGTTTTTAACATAGTTACTTTTTCGTTTTAAGTTCCTTGATTTCACGCTCGAACGTCGCCACATCTTCAAAAGCACGATAGACCGACGCAAAACGGATGTAGGCGATTTTGTCGAACTTTTTAAGCGCCCGCATGACAATCTCACCAATCTCGGAGCTGGTGAGTTCTCCACGACGCTTTTTTTGAATGTCGCGCTCAACACGGTGCACGAGTTTTTGAAAATCAATTTCAGTGTGTGGCCGTTTTTCAAGAGAACGTTCGAGTCCTCGCACCAGCTTCTCACGAGAATAAGCCTCACGACGGCCATCGCGTTTGATAACTGTGAGATCGAGAAGCGTTACTTCCTCGACAGTACTAAAACGAAAGTCACATTTCTCACACTCACGCCGACGGCGAATGGCAACGCCATCAGAGGCGAGACGAGAATCAATGACTTTCGTATCTTTATTGTTGCACACTGGACAGTACATACCGCCACAGTATAGCGCCTACATCATCTTCTTGCGAATGAAGGCGGGAATTTCCAGCTCTTCTTCTTCGGTTTTTGACTTGCTTGGCGCAACCGGAATCGGGCGCACTGGCTCTGGACGCAGTTCCTGTTGTGGAGGTGGCAAAGTGGCGCTCATTGGCGCGCGACGCTCCATGACCGGCTCTGTCCTACGAAACTTCATCGAAGGTTCCTCCTCGCGTGATGGACGCATGAACGATTGAGAACTCCATGTTGTGTGAGGCGTAACTTCTGCTGATCCCGCAATCGAGGCGCGACGATCGCGCGCATCAAAGCCGGTTGCGACGACAGTAACACGCACTTCGTCTTTGAGCTCTTCATCAATGTTGGCACCAAAGATAACTTTAGCGTCATCGTCTGCCGAACCTGTGATCACTTTCGCCGCCTCTGATACCTCGTGCATACCGAGATCTTTTCCACCAGTAATCGTAAAGAGGATTCCTTTTGCTCCGTCAATAGAGACCTCGAGTAGTGGACTCGCGATTGCCTGCTTGGCGGCCTCAATCGCACGGCTCTCACCGCTGGCCCGACCAATACCCATCAGCGCACTTCCTGCATTCTCCATAATCGCCTTAACATCCGCAAAGTCTACGTTGATGAGTCCAGGTACGGTAATAATCTCGGCAATTCCTTGCACTCCCTGACGCAGTACATCATCCACGATATCAAACGCCTCCAGCAGAGTCGTCTTCTTATCAATAATCTGCAGAACGCGATCGTTCGGGATGGTGATGATTGTGTCAACGTACTGGGAAAGTTCTTCAAACGCGCGGTCGGCAATACGACGGCGTTGCGGGCCTTCAAAGGCGAACGGCTTTGTAACAACTGCAACTGTGAGCGCGCCGACATCCTTGGCAAGCTTGGCAATCTCTGGCATGGCGCCACTCCCTGTCCCACCACCCAAACCACAAGTCAAAAAAACCATGTCTGAACCACTAAGACAAGTACGAATTTCGTTGGCATTTTCTTCCGCCGCGCGACGGCCTACGTCTGGATTCATGCCTGCACCAAGTCCACGCGTCACCGTTTTTCCAATTGAGACTTTCGTAGGCGCTAGGTTGGAGTTGAGAGCCTGAAGATCTGTGTTCACACAAATAAACTCAACTCCCTTGAGTTTCTCGGAAATCATTCTGTTAATGGCGGAGCCACCACCACCACCGACCCCCACGACTTTAATTTTGGCAAACGTTTCGATTTCTGGTTTGACCTGTGCCATAAACGAAGTGTTCAATCTTTATGCCTCCTTCGCTTTTCTTGAACACACAATGTGTTCAATTTATGCTCCCTTGAGCACAAAAAGTATAGACATCGTAACATGGGCACGGTGGGTGTCAAATTAAATAGGGCCAGGCCTGTGCCTGACCCAAATCCTAGAGCGGCTCCGTTCTCTACGGGATCAACGATCGCAACCACTTGCGCATCTGTGATGTTACTTTGTCAACGCTTCTAAATTTTGCCAATACCTCTCCAAACCTCCCTCCACCAATTGACCGCACCGACGCTCCCCACAAGACAAGTCCAATAGCTGTTGAAAAACCAGGATCCTGCACGTGATCAAGAACGGTCGTCACGTGATGTAGCTGGCCATAGGCAACTGGCAGACGCGTCATCTGCTTCATCACATCGTTGATCCCTGCGAGTTTAGACCCACTGCCAGTGAGAACAATACCACCGGGCAACATGCCAGAGCGTTCAACTTTGGCGAGCTCACGATCAACGCGTTCACATATCTCTTCGGTACGCGCTTGAATAATCTCGGCAACAAATTTACGTTCAAAAGGCTCCTCACCTTGTACCCCAAACTCACTCAAATCAATAAGCTCCTTTTTTGTAATTTGTTCCGCAAGCGCATGACCGTACCGTATCTTCACCTCCTCTGCGATCTCAATGGCTGTGCGCAAGCCAATGGCAAGATCGTTGGTGATGTGGTCTGAACCTACTGGCAGAACTGCCGTATGTAACACGTCCCCTTCCTCAAACACGATAAGGCTTGTGCTACTTGCGCCAATATTTACAAGACAAACGCCAAGATCTTTCTGACGCGGTAAAAGCAGTGCCTCGGCTGTGGCAAGCGGGGCATAGACCACGTCCTCAATATCCAAACCAGTGCGATAAATCCCCTTGGTAAAATTCTTCATCTGCGAGGAAAGTGCCTGAATCAGCACAGCTTCAACCTCGAGCCGAATACCGTTCATGCCGACTGGATCTTTGATACCGTGTTGATTATCTACAGAAAACCGTTTTGGAATAACGTGCAGAATGTCATAGTTAGTCGGACGCGCGACCATCTTTGTAGCTTCAATGGCACGATCCACATCCTCTTCACGGATTTCGCCATCTGTTCGCCCAACACCGACGACTCCCTTTCCTTCCTGCACCAACACGTGCGTTCCGGCAATGCCGACCCAAGCGCTTGCAATCGGAATCCCTGTCATGCGCTCACCCATCTCAATAACCTTTGAGATCGAGCTCACGGCGTCTTCAAGCGATGTAATTGTTCCTTTGTGAATCCCTTCAGAAGCAACCTCAACAGCGCCGATCACATGGATCGATGCGTGTCCTCCTTCGCCCTCGTTCGGCACAGCCTGCCCAACAACGAGTCGAACGGACCCGGAGCCAATATCAAGTCCTGCAATAATGTTTTCAGACATACGGCCAAAAGATTAGCACGCCAACAATAGCAGAGACGACCGAGGAAACCAACACCGCGCCTGCCATCATATCTTTGATCTCACCTACCACCGGATGTACCCGTGGCTTAAACGAGTCAACAAGTCGCTCGAGCACGCTGTTTATAACTTCCAAGACCAACACCGAACCGATAAGCAAAAGCAAAATAATCCGCTCCCAATTCATCAACGGATAAACGTTCATCATGACAAGGACAACAATCGCCACTCCAAGCTGAACACGAAAACTTACTTCTGTCTGAAAAACATGAAAAAGACCCCTGGTGGCGTAGTGAATATGTTTTAGCATACTGCTTTTAAAATCTTTGCCTGCAATGTCAACATAAGTTTGGCGTCTTTAGGATTCTGATGATCAAAGCCAAACGTGTGCAGGATGCCGTGAATAATGATATCTGTAAGTTCAATCTTCACTGGCCACTTGTGTTCTACGGCTTGTTTCTTTGCTTGTGTGTAGCAGACAAGAACTTCGCCGAGTTCTGGGTCCAACCGAAATGAAAGAACATCCGTCACTTTATCTTTATGCCGATAAGCACGATTGAGGCGACGGATCGCTGTTGGTGTGACAAATGCGATGGAAATCTCGCCGAGAGCCTTGGCTCCAAGCGCAGAGGCCACAACCCGTATGAGCTTTTGACGCTCAAGCGAACGCAAACGATGCGATGGACTCACAATATGCTGATCAAACTCAATCTTCAGGCTCATAAGTTGTCACATCCAAACTGTTCACCATCATTTGGTACGTTGTGAGAAAGTTAATCGTAATCGCATCGTTGAGCTCATAGCTAACTATATACACGAGATCGCCAAACGGAATGTACGTCGTCCGCTTATCTTTGCTCAAGAGTGCTGGGTAACCTTTCTTTGTTGTGGTTTGTGAAAGAGACGCGTCAGAGAGATCGAATGAAGCAGTGCGCGCGACAACAGAGACACGAATCTGTTCTCCGGTTGGCGCACGAAAGAGCATCTCCTCTGTTTGCGTGTCTCCCGTTAATGCCGTCCAACGCGACGGGAAGATGACGCTGTAACTTAACTCCTCTGCACCAAACTCGCGCGCAAAGCCAGCATCAGTAAGCAAAACCCCTTCACTTCCACGCGGATTATACAAATGATAAACCTCATTGCCATCAAGAAACGTGTCTTCATCAGTATCCGGATTGCGCGGATCAGAACCAAACAAAATTTCTTCAGTATTGGTGAGGCCGTCGCTATCTTGATCAGTTCCCGGCTGTGGCTCCACAGGCTCTTCTTCCTCCTCATCAACCACTGGTTCTTCTACTACTACCGATGGCTCTACTACAACCTCTATCTCCTCAATAGGCTGTACCTGCTCCATAGACAGCAACAGATAAGCCGCAAGCCCAACAATCGCCAAAAACAAAATACCACCTGCAATAAGAAGCACAGGCGAAACCAACCGCTTTGGTTTGCCTAATACCTTTTTTACTGGGGGTGGAATAACAACCTTGAGTTCAGGAGGAGATACGGCAGAGCTGACAGGAGTCATTAGTGTCTTTCCCCCGCGAAACTCTGCTGGCATTGTGTAAATCGCCACCTCTTCTTGTCCTGTTGGTTTTACCCCCTGTGGCATTTGTAATTGCTGTGGGGCTTCTTCCATAATTAAGGGACTTGAAACAGACGACCGGAGCCATTTGGATTGTAGCTATTACTCACTTCACTACCGTCAGAATAGGAATCCCCGTCCGTATCGGGATTAAGCGGATCGGTGTCATACACCTCAACCTCCGCGCGATCACCAAGCCCGTCGTCGTCAGAGTCTGAATTATCTAGATCAGTTCCTGCTTCCAGTTCTTGCGCGTCTGTGAGCCCATCACCATCTGAATCAACGACTGGCGACTGTGACTCTCTTTCTTGCGTATCCTCTATCCCCTCTGTCTCATCTGTAACCTCTGTCACCTCACCAAGCTCTTCCAATATGTCATTATCAACGACCTCATTAGACGGCCGAGTAGAAAGTAGCCAATATCCCAACAACACCGCAACGATGATGATAACAAGGCCAAGAAGTGCGAACAGAATGAGCCGTTTCCCGCCGGTTTCAGAAGGAACAGATGGTATCTGCTGTACTGTCACTGGCGCTGGCACTTGTGGCGCGGGAGGAGGTACTACAGCAGGAGGCCTTGATCCACCGATCGGCAAATTGACAGGAGCTTTGTCGTCAAAGATGTCCTTTGGTTCTTCGTCAAACATAGAAGGTGAAAATAATATTTGGTTGCTAAAGTGTGCCAGAGCCCAGAGGGTTATAACCGGAATACACTTCGACCCCGTCATTATACCCGTCATTGTCAGAATCTGCATCCGCAGGGTTGGTACCGCGTTCAATCTCGTCGGCATCTGACAAACCATCGGCGTCAGAATCAGTCAAAATGTCGCTTGTGCCGAGTTGCTCTTCTGTCGTGGCATCAATATTATCATGATCACGATCCCCTGGCAGTGTCTGTTCAATACAAACACCTTGATAGTTCTCCAGCGCAATTACCAGACACATATCTGGATCTTCTGCCACAATGGCATCACGCAACTGCTGACTCACAGCACAGAGCTCGTCCGTGATCTGTTTGGGTTCACAATTTCCTGCGAGCAGTTGATCAACAATCCAATTATCAATACAAGATTGTTTGAATGTGGCATCTTCGATTGCCTCACAATCTTTCACGTCTGACGAATCAGCCGCCTCTACAATCGCTCGAGTCTGCTCACATCTTGTGCGAGCCTCATCTCCAACGATGAGCGCACAATCCTCCGTGTTTCCAGATGTAAAAATAGAAAACTGCACACAGCGATCGTAGGCATCTCCAGAGAGTGGCGTGCAGTAGTCAACATTGCCGGATTCCTGCGCAAGTTCAGCACGCACGTTGGCATTACAGGAGATCGGATCATTCTTCACATTGCAGGCAGACTCGGCAGTCATAAGCAAGCTCTGCATTTGTTCTTCGGCGATGCGCAAGCTGACTTGCGCGCGATTTCGTTGAACAAAAAAGATGACGATAAAAATCACCACCAGAACAACCAAAACTATGCCCGCACCAATCAAGATGAGTCTGCGACGATGGAGGCCGGATTGTGATGAATAATCTTCCATACGTTAAGGGCTACACAGATCAAGCGAGAAATTATCAAACGAGATTGTCCCGCTACCGTTCCAGTAGACATGGAAGGCTGTGTCTTGCGAATCCGTCTCATCACATTCAAAGGCGTCTGGCAGTGAAATTGAGATGCCGTCTCCTGCCTGTACGCTACTTCCTCCAACATTTCCGTCGCCATCAGTGATCGTCACATTGATTCCTAAAATGGAGTCAACAATTTGATCAAACATATCCGAGAGATCATCCGCGCTCGTTGCATCATAAGCATACTCCAATCCTGTCTCTGATGAACTTAAGCACTCGTAGTTTCCTTCTGCGCGCAAATTCTTACAGGACTGATCGAAGGCGGTGCAACTATTATTTGACCAACGTTGCAGTTGCGTGATGTCGCAAGCAGTGGATGTGAGCGCCGCGGTAAAAAAAGTCATATCGTATGAACTTTGCGCGTCATCAATCATTGAGCTGATTCTTTGCATGTACTCATCATCAAGACTCGAACCAGTCTCATACGTCGTTGAACTATCTTCCTCGATACCGTAGTTTTCCGCGATCATGGAATATTCAGTAGCTGTGTTATAAATGTTACCATCAGTGAATGTAATAACGTATTTCATCCCTGCTTCCGAATCCATGATTGCATTAATCGCCTGATTCGTTGCTGTCAAAAGCGGTGTTCCATATCCAGTCTCAACATCTGCAAAATTTGCTTCAATCGCATCAATGATTTCATCTTCATCGCTGGTCGGATCAAGAATAACAAATTGTTTTTCAGAACCTAGTGTGCCGTATGCCAATTCAAAACCGTAGTAACGGCCGTCGCTATCTGAATCCACGGCATGGTCGCCACTCACATACGCAATACCGATCCTCATCGTTCCGCCAGTTCCATCATACGCATCAAACAGCGTGTCTACCGCCTCTGTCACAGCAGAACGCAATTCATCAATCTCATCAGCCATAGAGTAAGAACGATCCAGAATAAAGATAATGTCAACATCGCCGTATGTGCGGTCAGTTGCATCAATATCAACGCTAAAGTCACTAACAAGCCGGCAAGCAGGAATGTTGATCGTTGCCTCATCCGGATACTCGCCAGAGCCGTAAGAATACATTGTGAGTCCTGTCTGCGGACTCGCGCCTGCTTCTTCCGAAGTGATCGAGACATTCTGCGCGTCGTAAGTGAATGGACAGCTCGTTGCACAATCATCTGCGCATTGCGGTACGACACACTCATAGCCACTGCCACATACAGAATCACTCGAGCAATACTGCCCGCCATAAGTACCTCCATTACAAACACCAACGTCAGTACATGTGTAGCCGTCACATTCGCTGGTTGATCCAAGCTCTTCGCAGGTGTCACTATTACCATCATCGTCAACGTCAATATCACCTACATCCTCATAACAATAGTAACGTGAGAAATCGCTCGCGTCGCAGTACTCATCGCCGTCATCAAGATCACCGTCACCGCAATAGTCGCCAGAAGCGGTGAGATAATTACATGTAGCAGAACAGTAACGACATGTCTCACCAAAATCCGCATCGCAAATCGTCCCGTTTTCGTCGCCCTCATCACAAGTCTCATATCCGGTGTAAAGGGAGCCGTCTCCGCACACGTTCGCCGTACACTCATTCGTACATGAGTCATTGTTATCACTGTCTCCGTCGTCGCATTCCTCATTTTCGTCAACAGTGCCGTCTCCGCAGGCGCCGACAGCGTAACAACTTGTCGCGAACCAAGTGTTCAGCAATGTACAAGCGTCAGCAGAAGTCACATCATCCTCACAAGCACGCGTTCGTGTAGTTGGATAAGCTACAGACGAACACTCTCCATCATCAGTCATCGCACTTGAGTCGCAATTATAAGATGTCAAACTGCAAATTGTCCCAATATATGAACCACTCTCACAAACCTCCGTTGTTGGGCAATCATCAAAATATTGATCATACACAGAATCATCACCATCACCACAAGTCACGCCCGTTCCACATTCATCATCCGAATCACAAGGCATTAACGCATACGATCCACTATACGTAAGACACAGCGCCCCATCATACGTCTCGGAATCTGTGTCACACTCCTCTGAACCATTTACTTCACCATCACCGCATGAAGGACCAACGCCGTTACAAGTCGAATTGCAACTGTTCGCTGGATCAGTTTCATACACGCCGTTGTCCTCTCCTAAATCGCACGTCTCACCGCCAGCCAATGTTTTGTCACCACAATAATAACCAGAGGTAATCGTACAGCTCTCACCACAGTAACCATAGTCGCCATTGTGTGAGCCGTCATCGCACTCTTCCACGCCTTCCGTTACACCGTTGCCACAACGAATCGGAACGCACGCGGCGTCCGTGTTGAGTGTGTAAGCCGAACAACTGTTGTTACACTCGGTTGCTTGCGTGCCTTCCGCAGTCGTGGTTGAGGAACAGATCGTCACGTCTGTACAATCAACATCCTCACAGGAACTTCCATCATAATCCGCATCGCTTGAAACACAAACCGTCGCCGTACACAACGTCTCATCAGTGTCTCCAGTTTCGCAGTATTCGGTTCCACCAATCTGACCATCGCCACAGACGGCAGTGGCTCCAATAAGCCGACCATTACACACAGGTAACGCCTGATAACCGCCAAGCGTACTTGAAAAAAATGTATTGCCAGCGCGCAGAATCAAACTGTCTGATGTGTCCTGATCCAAATCATACGCCCACTCCGTAGTCCCTGTTTCATAGGCGAACTCTAAATCTGTGCGCAACTGATAAGCCGTGCCTCCAACATTTCGATACAAATATGTGTGTGACCCTTCAGGACAAACAAATTTTGACTCCGTACTATTCCAACACGTCGCACTGTCGTAGGAATCAAACGGCGAACTACCACAATCAACAAAGGTGTTGAGTGGATCGCTAGGAAGCGTCGTGCCAAGCGCAGAACTCAACTGTGAAGACCATGAACCCCACGCGCTGACGTCATACGAACGCAGGAACGTGCCAGACGTTAGCTCCGGATATAAGGCCTCGCAGGATTCGCCGTCAGGACAATCACTTTCAGAAGTACAGCTCATGCTTGTTGTTGCTGAACAACGACCGTTATTTTGCCCATACTCATCAAGCACGAGCTCAATCTCGCGGAAATCTGTGAGACGCTGTAAATCTCGCGTAAGTTTGTCCTTGTCAGCGTGGCAGTTGCCAGTATCACAACCCAAGTCCGCCGTACAACTGACATCATCACCTTCATCGTTTGTGTAAACGACATCGTTTAACGGATCGCCATCTTTGTCCTCCTCGTAGCACAATCCCGTATTGGAAAGATTAGTATTGAATGTCCAGTTGTCGAGCATCTGATCGTACACCGCCACCGTTTCAGTATCCGCATTCGCGTTGTACGAAATCGCATACACGTTGGCGTAGATTGCTCCACTGTCGCTTGCGTTTGCCACGCTTACATATGTCGTACGCCCATCCGACAGCGCCTCATATCCATCAATCGTCGTCTCCGACGGCGAGCCTGTGAATCCCTGCTCCGCGTACCAATAGCTCACGGGGAATAAATCCTCGTTTGGCACAACGCGAATGCCGATTACATCATCATTATAAATTTCAAAAAGATATTCTTTGAGCACATCACCCGGCGGATTGCTCACAGCAACAGCATCAACTGCTTCGTAATCCTCTTCAGCCACATCCGTTCCAGCATCACGACAGTAGTAAGTCGAGAAGTTCATGTAGGCGGTAAGCTCGGCAATCTCAACCACGCCGTCCTCATCAGGATCCATCGTCACCGCGTCCGCGCTGTCCTCAAACGGAAACGCCTTAATGGAAGGCCATGGGTTTTCACACAAAAACGCCGTCGCGCTTGTCGTGCCGGTTACTACATCATCTTCAGTTGATGGTGTGAAGATCGTATCAGTTATTATAGTTGCAGTTACAAAAAATTCTGCCGAGCCATTTTGGCCAACAGCAGTGACGACAGCTCCATCTCCTTCAGCATCAGCCGAGGTATCAACCGAGAAAATCGTCTCATCAGACACGGACCAGTCACCGGTCTCAAAAGAAGTTTGGCTTTCATCAGTCCATGTACCCCACCCCCAGGCGTAGACGTCTGGAATAGATTGGAGTTCCTGACTCGTGTTGTTCACAATCGAATAAGCAACAGCAATGTAATCATGCTCCTCATTTATTTGCGAAAAATAATCCGGAGAGCCCTCGTCCGTGTCAGTGATCACAACTTCCTCAAGCAAACAATAATCACTGCCAGTATTAATTGTGAAAGTATAATCGTAATCGAGTCCAACGCCTTTACCACTGCGCACACCTGATCCATTATGCGACGCATCACCTGTGAGCAAAACAGTGTACTCGGCATCATCCTCAAGCAGATCTTCGTAAATGAGATACATGCGCTGACCATCAGTGGTGGATTGCGTCTTAAAGGTCACCGGCATCTCACAAGTTGTTGTTTGAGCCGAAGTCCCGGGAACCAGCTTATGGAAAAGACGCACAATACCTTGCCAAAGGCGACCAAAAAATCCGTTGGCGCGCACGGTCGTCGAAGAATAAGGACAGGCATCCGAGCCATTGAGCTCCAGCAAAACAACTACGTTGTCATCAAACGATGAAGCTTCCATCTCTTGGTCAAACTCAAAGTAAATCGCGGAATTGCGACAGGCATCTTCATCCTTCGGCGCGTAGTTTGTGATTTCAGGACGCGCATAACAGCAACCATTGGTGCCAGCACCATAAGTCTCTTCATCAGAACAATCCGAATCTTCTTCCGATGAACACTCCAAGATAAGCGAAGCTTCTACGTCTTCGCTCTCGGCTGTTGCTGTCACACTGGTCTCGGCGCGTTTGGTCTCCTCATCAACCTCGGCCGGTGCTGTGTCTACAATTATTGTAATCTGTAACGGCTCCACTAGGCCATCGAGCTCGCTGGCATCTATCTCACACGCCTCCGCTTCTCCATCACCCCATGTGGCGTCTCCGCAAAAACTCGGCTCGTCATAACTTGTTGAGCTCCCTTCCAACAGACACGCGCTTGAACAACCATCGCCGTCAACGGCATTACCATCATCGCACGTCTCACCAGCTCCAGTACTGCTTGTTTCTGTCCCAGCATTACCACAGCAATCTAAATCGCTCGCGGGATCTTCACAGGCGCTGTAACCTTCCGCAAGACAACTCGAAGAACAACCGTCTCCATCGGTTGTATTGCCATCATCACACTCTTCAGCCAGAGATTCCACGCTACGATTGCCACAGATCCCATTCAAATCCGCAACCGCGTAAGAACCTTCGTTCAAACAGACGCTTGAACAACCATCATCGTTTTTCGTATTCCCGTCATCGCACTCTTCTCCACCTCCAAGTGGATCGGTGGACGAATTAGGCGTCACGATACTATCACCACAAGTCGTTCCAGCCTCGCGAGAGCCTTCGTTCAGACATCTATTTGAGCATCCATCTGCGCTCTCGTCGCACTCTTCTCCGTCATCAAGCGTTGCGTTCCCACAGCAGTTTAGATCAGTCGCTGACACACATGTATCCGTCCCTTCATCTTCGCACGATGCAGAACATCCATCTCCGTCAGTCGCATTACCATCATCACAATCCTCACCAGTGTCAACGAGATCGCCGTCTCCATCAGTATCCTGCCCGCAAATTGCCGTGTAACTTTGCGTACCCTCCGACACGCACGTACTCGTACAACCGTCAGGCACTTTCTCCGTTGCAACTTGAATATCGCCATCGTCCCAGAGCTCTGCAATCAGCGTGTCAGCCACTTCCCATGCCCAGTCATACGCCGTTGCTATCAATGGCTGACCAGAAACTGAACAGTCATCTGGCGGGCCGTACGGCTGTGCCTCAAATGTCGTCATGGCCCCAATCGCATCTACAATCGCATACGGCGGATCCATTTCAATACGATCAATGACGCAAGCCGACGAATCATCGCGCGTCTTAAACGTCCAGCTGTAATCTTGATCATCATTATAGTTGAGCGTGATGGCAACGGAGTCCCTCAACGAAACGCCACTCGTTGATGCAATCTCTCCTGACAAAATCACGCGATAATATGAGTTCGCTTGCATGTAATCGTCAGCTGTAAATGTCATTGTCAATAAATCATCCTCCAGCTCAACAGTCCCATCAACCGTATCAACCGCAGTTTCACAAAACTCATCCGCGCACTCAAAAACGCTAACACCGTCACTGCCGATTATCGTGTCCTCGTCCATCTCTGTATTGAACTCGGCAATAACGGACGCATTGACACAAGCCGTTGAACAATCTGGCCACTGATCAACTACATACGGATCCGTAAAATTGATCGTGAGATCAGCCGTATCATCGAGTCCTTGAGAGTTCTCTTTCGCGAGCACATAAGTCGGCTTGTCTGCAAGCGTCTCTTGTAGCCCCTCAATCACCTGACACGAACTTGGAGCGCCACTACAACTACTTGAAACGTCCCCGATGTCCGCATACGTGCCGTCTGTTGACCAGTTCCATGTGTAATCTGAATCGTTCAGAATCACACACGCATCTTTGGAGACGGCTTGAGCGTTGAAATTCGCCGTACCGTACTGACTGTTGATCTCTTCTTCTGACGGAGTAACGAGCACGGAAGCGATATCACATAATTCAGATGAGCCTCTGGTTCCGAATGTCCAACTTATCTGTTCAATCGGCTCGCCGTTAAAGGATGTGATGTCGTCTGTTAGTGTCACTTGATACGTTGAGGAAACGTCAAATGTCGCTGTTGGGGTCGCTGTAAAACTCACAGAGGTAGTTTCAATTGAGGCGATCTCTACGTTACTTGTGCTCGCGCAAGGGTCTGTCGCGTCTCCAGTACACTGCTGTAACAAGATGCTGTCAGTTGTGAACGTTGTCTGATCCATTGTGAGATCAAACGTTGCTGAAATAATCGCATTCACGCAAACCTCTTCTCCATTTGAGCCGGTGCGACCGTCCCATGGCGTTGGAGAGATCATATCGTCCGAACACTCCTGCAGAACCTCTGGCACATCTGGAATTGCCCCTGTTGAGAAATACCACGCGTAATGTGAAGAGATCGTCGTAGTGCTATCAGCACATGTATCATCACTATCCACACACGCGCCAGAATCACAACATTGCTGTGTGTTTGCGTCACACAAATCTGTATCATCATTACAATCACCAACCTCAAAGTTCGTCTTGTTCGAGTCGTTCCCATTAACGTCGTAAAGCGTGATCGGACCAGAGACGGCATCTGACGGCACATTGACCGTGCCCTCCCCATCGTCCCAGCTGGTGATCGTTGCTCCAGTTGCTGTGTCCGCATCCGTTGCATAAAATGTAACGATGCCTTCATCGTCTTCCCCACCAAAGTTCTCCCCAGCAATGGTCACGCCAACATATCCTGCAGGACCAGAGCTCGGTTCAACAGAACACACGCCGGGTCCTGCCGGACCGCTTTCAAGTGTGAAATCAACAGTATCCGAATCTTCGCTGTCCGCGCGCTCGACGTATATCTCAAAATCCGTTACCGACGCATCAAGTCCGTCAGGCACTTTCACAATAATCTGATCGCGTTGCCAATAATCGTCCTCGCACACTTCCGGAAACTCCACGTCTGCGATCGTCTCCACATCAAGACTCGCGCTATCAGAGTCAACGTTAACGAAATACACGGCTCCAACACTTGAACCAAAGTTTTCACCGGAGATCGTGATGTACTCGCCAACTGGACCAGAGTCAGGATCAATCGAGCCGATCGTTGGCAGATCATCTGCGTCTTCATCAATAACAGTAAACTGCGCCGTATTTGAGCTGACCCCATTGACCACAACCGAGATATCATAGTCAGCGACCTCAAGCGTCGGCACTGTCACACGTAATTCATCATCACCCCAACTGCCGTATGCGCCTGCCTCGGTCGCAGAAAAATAAACAAAGGATGTATAACCTTGACTATCCTCAAAATTAACCCCTTCAATTGAGATGATTTGTCCGACAAAATCCTCATCTGGCGAAAGCTCACAAATACCCGGGCGC
This sequence comes from Patescibacteria group bacterium, assembly GCA_038065815.1. Taxonomy (GTDB): domain Bacteria; phylum Patescibacteriota; class Patescibacteriia; order UBA9934; family CAMTUG01; genus JBBTQF01. The sequence continues at coordinate 6,922 of JBBTQF010000042.1, read as the reverse complement.
ACCGTTTCGTTGACAGTAAAATCACCAACAAGCGAGCCATTATCATCCTGATTAGTGTCTGAATAGCCATCGTTCGTAGTAACTGTAATCGTGTAACTTTCATCTATTGTGAGACCTTCCGGCAAAATAGCAATAACTTGATCCGTATCCCACGGATCTTCACAATCAGCGAGCTTCGCTGTCGTGTCGCCGAACAAAATGGAGCCTGTACTACTGCCAAAATTTGTACCAGAGATCGTCACGTACGTGCCAACGGCTCCATTCGTTGGAGATATACCTGTGATCTTTGGATAATCAACGCAGACATCATCCTCGCAAAACACACTTGCACATACACACTCATCCGTGCAACTTTCACCACCACATTCTCCGCAGTCCTCACCGCCACAATCCTCGCCAGTTTCATCTTCGTCTACGTAACCATTGAAACAATGCGCGGCTCGAATAGTTGCGCTTACTTCGTCCGATGTCGCGTCGTTATCGTCCACGTCGTATGCAACGGCGTAAAAATCATAGCTCTCTCCAGTTGTATAAGATGAGTTGTCCCAATCATATTCTGCTGTGAACCCTGTTGGTGTTTCCCCATCCGGCTGATCCTCGCCAACGAGCTCACGATCTACATAAAATTCAACGAGCGAAACACCTGCGTCATCTGTCACGATCGCTTGCAAAGTCACGATCGTATCTTCCTCAAGACTCTCTCCATAATCAGGATAGCTAACCTCAACATCAGGCGCTTGAGTATCAACGAGACTCCCACTCGTAAATGCATACTCACACGAATCGTACAATCCGCCACACGTCAGAGAGAGACCGCTTGTGCTTGCGAGACTCTCGTCAATATCAATCGTGTATTCAGTATCTGCAGAGAAACAATACACGTCCGTGTAGCCATCACACAAAGCGCTCGGTTGGAACGTCACTTTGCGAGGATTTGAGTCACTGACGGTATACGTCCCTTCAACTTCACTTGTCGCGCCTGTGGCAGTAACGGCAATCGCCGCATCAACAGTCGTCGGATCAACATCTTTATTAAACGTCAAACGCACCGTGAGATTTTTGATCGTCTGCGTCCCTTGTGGCGACGCTCCACTAACACTAAAAACACTCGAACTACTTTCTAACGTTGAGGAGCTACTTCCATCACCTCCATCAGAGTCAGTAGTGAAGCCGGTCGCCTCTGTAAGTTTATCCAGGACATACGTCGTAATCGCGTACGACGCAAGGATAATCAAAAGCCCGACGATTGCATTGATCATCACGGCTTGTGCTTTTTTCACACGTTCTGGATTGCCAGCCGCTGTCATCCACAAAAATCCCGCATACACGATGAGCGAAACAGCAATCACGCCAAGCAGTCCCAAGGCGATGTTGATGACACGCGCTATGATGATGCGTACGTCAACATTACCCATGCCGGTCGCTTGCTGAAACTCATCCGAGAGTCCTGTTTCCACAGCTAGCGTCTGATGCGCAAAAGCAAGGCCGGTTAGCAAAAGGCTAAAAAGCACGAAAAGGCCAAGATGGCTAAAAAGTTTTGGAAGTTTCATGGCTCGCAGGTAAATGTTGTTTCATCAAACCCAGCCGTCGAGGTTTCTCCATTACAACAATACGGACTTGCAATATCTCCAGAACAGATACTTCCTGTCGTTTCCCCAGGCCCTTCTGCTGGATAAAAACAGTTCTGATACAAACTCTTGATATCATCGGGGAGCACCGGCGCGTATAATTGCGAAGAGCTTTCATCTTCTTCAGTTATGAGATCATCGTCCACCGAGTCAAGAAATGTCCCGTGTCGAATCTCTAACTCGGACTGCGTCGCGGACTCGCTTGATGACGGCTCATCGCCAGTTTCATCAACCGATGACACTGCATTGACGTAGTACATCTCATGATCTGGATCGGCATAGATTTTGACATAACTATTCGTCATCGTGCTTGCTTTCATGAACGTGTCCCATAAAATAACGATATCCTGATCAAGCGCCACGTCTTGCCCAAGCACGCTTGGGCTCACCGAAACAATTGTTGGTGGTGTGAGTACGATTTCATTTGTCACCTTAAAATCAATTTCATAATCGTCATAATCCGTGTCGTCCGCACCAGCTTGAGGTCCATCTGCTGTGCCATCTCCATCACCATCGAGCGAATTGCCAGCAACGTCCACCGCTCCGTCAGCAGGAATTTCAGCTTCTGGCGGAGCATCAGAGAGTGTTGCCGAGGCAATTTCAACTTGAATCTCCTCGCTTGGCTCCCCTGCTGATGTATCAGGCCCAGGCAAACAGTAAATCGTCTCATTGCACGAGTTTGTTTCACAGACGTCTGTGGATGTGAACTCCACGATCGTGTACCCGCTTGAAATTTCAAACGTTCCGGAGACTGGCGAATACGTTCCGTCCTCATCTTCATCCGCTCGTACTTGAATGTGTGTAAAGCCACCTTCATCCTCATCGTACGTACCAGTCACAGCCGTTGGATCCATCGCCTCATTAAACGTAATCTGTACCGTGATGTTACGCGCGTATTCGGAGCCATCAGTCGGCACGATGCCCTTCACTTTAGGCGGTGTAGAATCAATTTCCGTTGAGAGCGTAAACGTCCAACGATAACCATCTGATGAACGTCCAGTAAACACTTCAGCACCTTCCGCATTCAAAATATCTGATCCAAGCTCAACGCCACAAGTCGCCTCATACTCTGCCGAGCCCATGACCGGCGGATCAAAAACAAATGACTGAAGATCTTCCGTGAACGCGACTGTGACCTCATCGCTATTAAGTTCTGTCTGCTCTCCCTCTTCATCTTCGCAATAGATCTTCACGTTGTCAGTATTGAGATTGGCAGTTGTTGGAATTGTGTCATCAGAAAGGTCCGTCGAAGTTCCAGCTGTATCATAGCCGTCAACAAATGATGGGATGTACATCTCGTCCTTAAATGTGACGATGACCTTTGTGTTGCGTGGGATCTCTGTGCCGTTGCGTGGCGGATAGTGATCCTCGATCGCTCCAGACCCAAGCGCATCCGAGAAGGATTCAATTGCCACTCCGTCATCATCATCACTTCCGTCACCAAGACCAGTCGCAGAAAGAATCAAACCGAGAATGAACGCCACAATGCCATACGCCGCGAGTGTGATTACCAAACCAATCGTCGCATTTCTCAAAATTTGCTGGGCTGTCTTGATTTTCTCTTCGTCCCCCTGCGAGGTCATCCACAAAAACCCGGCGTAGATCACGAGAACAAGAAAAATAACACCAACTAATCCTAAAAAGATGCTGATGATGTTCCCGATGATCTCAAGAAGACTGTCTCCTCCCGAAAGACCAGCGGCGGCGCCAACGTCGGTCAAGTTATCTTGAAGAGCCATCCTCCTCTATTTTACACGAAAATAACAAAACAGGCTGTGCACAGCCTGTTTTGTTATCTGAGAATTTTTTTTACAAGTTCCTGTACGAGTTTCCCGTCTGCTCTGCCTTTTACCACCTGCATTACCTGCCCAATTACTTTTCCAATATCTTTGGCAGTTGCTTGCATCTGCGCAACCGTTTCTTTCACGATTGCCTCGACCTCTTCCTGTTTAAGGCCCTCTGGAAGATACCTCTTAATCATTTCGAGCTCGGCTCTCGCGCCTTCCGCGAGTTCAGCGCGTCCAGCCTTCAGCGCGCCCTCGAACGACTCATGAAGCTGTTTTGCCTGTATTTGTAAGACGGCAAGCACATCAGCGTCCTCAAGATTTCGCATGAGTTCAATCTGACGATTCTTGAGCGCTGCTTTGAGCATCCGAAGCGTTGAGAGCGTCGAGGCTTGCTGTCCCTTCATCGCGATTTTGAAATCGTCATTGATGCGATCTAACAGAGACATATGTCCTATAAGTCTTATTTCTTTACTGATCGCGGTTCTTCAACAAGCAACCCAACCTTTTCTAGATACGCACGCTTGACTCCAATCTGAAGACGTCGCAACGCGCTAGCCCGACGCCCGTTTGCGCTTGGCTTGCGCACAAAATGTCGGCGCTTTTTGGCTTCGAGCATACCTCCACTCATCTGCATACGCTTGTTAAAGCGACGCAGTAAAGCCTCAAAACTCTCACCTTTTCGACGTTTTGCCTCTGCCATAATGGAGCAAGCCTATCAAAAGACCTTTATTCCGTCAATTTCTTCTTAATAATCCCTATAACCTTGTTCATATCCACCGTTTCCTGTACGCCTGATTCCATGTCACGAACGATAATCGTACCCTCAAGCACCTCTTTTTGACCCAATATGAGGGTGTATTTTGTCTGATATTTATCAGCAAGCTCAAGTTGAGCTTTGAGTGCCGATTTACCAAACGCTTCAGCGACCGGAATCCCTTCGGCGCGGAAGGCCTCAAACAAGGCAAGCCCTTTACGGCGGGCCACATCTCCTAATTGTGCGAGAAAAACATCACGATGTTTGCTCCCCTCTGGCTTAATCTGTCTTCCCTTGAGCGCAGACACAGTGCGTTCAATGCCAACTGCAAACCCACAGGCTGGCGTTGGTCTGCCACCCAAAAGTTCTACAAGGCCGTCGTAACGCCCTCCGCCACCAAGCGCCGACTGTCCACCAGATATACCAGCCTTACCAAGCTCATCGGCCGTTGACGAATCTGCGGTGGACTTGTCGTCAGCGACCTCTGGCACAATCTCAAATACGGTACGAGTATAATAGTCGAGTCCGCGCACAAGGTGTGGCGCAAGTTGATAATGCACCTCTACTTCATCGAGATACTCCAAAACACGCATAAAGTGCTCTTTTGAAGGTTCATCAAGCCAGTCAATAATCTGTGGCGCGTTCACGCTGACCGCACGACATCCATCTTCTTTACAATCCAAGACGCGCATTGGATTTCTGGTGAGACGACGTTTGCAGTCTTCACAAATAACGTTACGGTGCTGGCGGTAATAAGTCGCGAGTTCCACCTTATACTCCGCTCTTGTCTCTGTCGTCCCAATGGAATTCACCTGCACGGCAACTGGGATGCCAAGCTCACGGAAAAAACGCTCGGCAATCAAAATGAGCTGGGCGTCAATGATCGCCTCGTCAGAACCAAACGCTTCAAATCCAAACTGATGGAATTGACGGTACCGACCGGCCTGCGGACGGTCATAACGAAACATCGGACCATCGTAGAACATCTTCACAGGCTGTGGACGGTCAACCATGCCGTGCTCAATGTAGGCGCGAGCCGTTGAGGCCGTCGCCTCCGGACGCATGACGACATTTGCGCCAGATTGATCCTGAAACTGAAACATCTCTTTCTCTACAATATCAGTTTGTTTGCCAACCGATCGGACAAACAACTCAACAGGCTCAAGGATCGGCAGTTCAATACGATCAAAACTGTATGCATAGGCAAGCTCACGGACTTTACGATGAATTGCATCCCAATAAATTTGATCTTCACCAAGGACGTCATGAAACCCGCGCAACAACTGCGGAGTTTTCACTTTTTTCGTCACAAGTACCAACTCTGTCGTCTTTTTCTCCTCTGCTGGTTGTACCTCCACGATTGGTTCTATTTTCTTTATTGCCATAACATGTATTCAGTCAAGGTAAGTCGTAGATCGGCGTTTCAAACAAGGTCACACGATTAAGTGGTAAGCCACGTAACCATGCTTTCCCGACGATCATTGATCTCTCAACAGGTCCAAAACTGCGAGAATCCATGCTGGCGTCGCGATTGTCGCCCATGAGGAAATATTCGTCACTCCCTAATCGTACTCGTACATTGCCATTGGTGATGGCGGAATCCAGATACGGCTCTTCGAGCTTGATTCCGTCTGGATACGCTTCGTTATAGATACGCACGAGACGGTCGTCAATTTCCACCTCTTCACCAGGCAATCCGATCACACGTTTGATGAAAAATTGACTCGGGTCACGCGGGTAACGGAAGACAACAATATCACCTCGCGCCGGATCGGAAAAGCGATAGCTGATCTCATCAATAATAAGATACTCGCGGTCATAAAAGTTCGGTTCCATTGATGCGCCCTGGACGTAGAAAGGTTGGATTAAGAAGTAACGAACCGGAATGATGATAGCGAGTGCCAAAACGATAATCTGGATTACCTCGAGCAAAAATACAGCAACCGCGCCTAGAGTCGGTCCCAAGGTGCGGTGCCAATAAGTATCAATAGGGTGTTGCTGACGCTGAAAAAACATGACTCTAGCTTATCACGATATCGAACATGGATCAAGGCTGGTGGACGTTGAAGGATTCGAACCTTCGACCTTTGCAATGTGAATGCAACGCTCTAACCAACTGAGCTAAACGTCCATGGATTGCCATTAAAATAGACGAAACTGACCGACTTGGCAAGGTGTCAAATTTTTTCTATACTGAAGTGAATGAAAATTGACCTTCTGCATCCACAAAAAAATCTTAACACGCCAAACAAGCGTGGCGCTTTCTATTTTATTCGTGGCGTAGCAATATTGGTGCTGGTGGTCATAATTACCAGCGTATTCTTATCTTCTCCAGATGACAGAGAGAATCCGAACGGAAGTTCGCTAGGTCTTTTCTCTGGATTGCGACGCCTGATTCCGGCGGCGGATCGAGAACTGGATGGCGAGGACGACGACCGCGTCAACTTTCTGTTACTTGGTGTCGGCGGTGAAGGACACGAAGGGCCAGAGCTCTCCGACACGATGATCTTTGCGAGTTTTCGTCCGTCAACCAAGGCGATTGGGCTCCTTTCGATTCCACGCGATCTCACAGTGCCTGTGCCGGGATACCAGTGGCGGAAGGTAAATAATATCAACGCATTTGGCGAAAACGAGGAAGAAGGATACGGTCCGGTGTTTGCAAGCGAGGTTATGGGAGATCTGCTCGATCAAAAAATCCACTATTACGTCAAAGTAGATTTTGACGGATTCATTGAGCTTATAAATGAACTTGG
>JBBTQF010000041.1:0-2384 GCA_038065815.1 Patescibacteria group bacterium | reverse complement strand
AATAAAGGTTTTTTTCTGTCAACTTTCTATCTACACTTAATGATTACTTTCTAAGGTTAGCGAAAAATCCATCCACAATGGTTGGATTAGTGTATAATCGAGCGGTATGCAATTTGTCAGACAATCAGCGACTGGCTGGAAAGATTACGAGCTCTTGGACACAGGGGATTTTGAAAAACTCGAGCGATTTGGCTCGGTTGTTTTTGTGCGTCCCGAACCGCAAGCGTTGTGGGCGAAGGCTGATGTAAAAACACACTGGCAAGATGCTCACGCTGTGTATGCGCGAACTGGTCGAGAAGGATCGTGGGACATCAAAAAATCAATGCCAGAGAAGTGGACGATGCAGTGGGAAGATCTCACGTTCATGATTCGGCCGACGTCGTTCAAGCACACAGGACTCTTTCCAGAACAAGCGAGTAATTGGAAGTATTTGCGTGGGCATCTTAAATCAGGAGATCTCGTTCTCAATTTATTTGGGTACACTGGTGGAGCGAGCGTCGCCGCACTTTCCGTTGGCGCTGAAGTGACGCACGTTGACGGGAGCAAACCAGTGGTGACGTGGGCAAAAGAGAATGCAAAACTTTCTGCTCTCGAAAAGAGCAAAGCGCATTGGGTGCTCGAGGATGTGATGACGTTTGTACAGCGTGAAGTGAAACGCGGTCACACGTACGACACGATCATCATGGATCCACCAGCCTTTGGGCGAGGCCCTGAAGGACAGCTATGGAAGTTTGAAGAGCATTTACCTCATCTGCTATCTCTTTGCGCAAAACTTTTGAATAAAAAAAATGGCATGCTTATTGTCAACGCTTATTCGCTTGGCCATCCCGCGCTTGCGATTGAGCAACTCGTCAAAACGCACGTGCCATTTGCGAACGTTGATGAAGTGGTCGAGCTCACGTTGAAAGAATCATCAAAGCGAGGATTTGAGTTGCCGACAGGGATTGTTGTGAGATCAAGATGGTAATTCTTTGAAGTATTTCCTCTTGCGTATAAAGAGGATCGTGTACGTCATTCATGCAACGAGTTTCCTTTTTCTTCCGAGCCTCGTTGTTCGCAATAACGAGAGTACGATTTCTATTTTGACTTACAGCAACCGCTGTGAAATGAATGGAACACTAGCGATCCAATGGCACCGTAGACGAAACTCAATATGCCACCCCAAACGATGCTTCCGATGCCAAATCCTTGAAAACCAGGGAACAAAAGTTTCAGTGAAAGCAGATGGTGCGCGAGCACGTCGGTTCCGTATGGATAAATGAGCGGCCAAACGAGGCAGAGCGCGTAAAGGAGAACAAAAAATCCTCCAACGCGCATAGCGTGGGACGTGGACGGTGTCGTCATAGAGTTATGTATTAGAGGCCAAAGTTGGCCGATTGATTAAGGTATAGCACTAAAAAGGACATTACTCAAACACAAAAACGCCTCAAAGGCGTTTTTGTGGATTTGTTCTTTCGTAGCATGAGCCCTTCGACTCACTCCGTTCGTTCAGGGCATTCGACTCGTCTTGTCTCGTGGTCAACGACCATGAGCGAGGCTTGTCTAGACAAGCCGAGTCGAATGGCGGGCCGGACGGGATTCGAACCCGCGATCTTCGCCGTGACCCCGCAGAAGACGACAGATAAAAATTTTTGCTGGCGGGCCGGACGGGATTCGAACCCGCGATCTTCGCCGTGACAGGGCAACGTGTTAACCGGGCTACACCACCGGCCCATATCGCCACAAAAATTTTTATCGAACGATCTCGTCTTTGCGGGGCAGGCAGGGCAACGTGTTAACCGGGCTACACCACCGGCCCTTGGGAGTGTGGCGTCATACTACTAAAAAGCGTGGTAGCTCGCAAGTGCTAGTGGTAAAAAGGAAAAATTCCAAAAAAGCAGGCGACCCCGTGGAGTTCCACAGGGTCGCGTTTGTCAGCTGGATCGGCATGAGAAGATTTGGTAATGGAAGAGCTCGCCTTTCCGGCTCATCTTGCAGTCGCAGTTGTTCACACCGTCGAGGCCTCGGCAACGTACGAATTGGAGCATGTCCATCCCGTCGCGCGTGACAGGCGCGTAGCCATCGCAGACGACCGCCGGATCAACACGACTGCACGGGTCACTCCCCATCTGTCCTTCATTGAACCGTGGCACGATGCCAAAATGTGGCGGTGACTCTTGGGGTCGTTCTGACGCAGAACTTTTTAGGAACACTCCTGCGGAGATGAGTGCTGTCGCGAGTATAGGTAGAGTGAGCCACCACCATGGCCGTCGTGGGAGTAGTCCGGCGAGCGAGAACTCACGTGGTCGTTCGTCGAAGATTTTTACGAGCGTCGGCGAGGCAGGGACACGTATAGTTTTGGCTGGGGTAATCGGAATCTTCAGATGCACGGGACACATGCCACG
>JBBTQF010000040.1:0-1347 GCA_038065815.1 Patescibacteria group bacterium | reverse complement strand
TTGTGATGGAATGGCGCACGTCTCGCTGGGTGGTCGTGGCATTGCCACCATTGCGGCATGGCAACCGCTACCTGTCGCGCTAATCTGGACGATGCTTGCCGCGCTGATAATCTATTGGCTTGAACGCAACACCAAGCTCCCTTCTGACGCGATCATTGGCATTCTCTTCACTGCGAGCATGGCGCTCGGCATTATCATTTTTGAAACGATTGGTAGCGATATGGAGGAACTCGAAGAGGCTCTCTTTGGAGGACTCAACGCCATCAGTGGATCAGATTTATGGATGATCCTCGGTCTCGGCGCTGTGATTTTAGCTTGGCTGTTTGTGTCGCATCGTAAATTGACACTCATGGGGCTTTCCGAGGATCTTGCGCGTGCGTCAGGAGTGAATATCCAAACGCAAACAATTATTCTCTATTTGTCTCTTGCCGCCACAACAGTGCTTGGAGCAAAAGTGCTCGGTGTCGTACTTGTCTCCGCGCTCTTGATAATCCCAGCCTCTATCTCGCGACTCATTACACACTCCTTTCGTAGTTACACAATCGTGTCACTAATTGTCGCAGAGCTCGTGATGCTCTCTGGTATTCTGGTTGCATATAAACAGGACCTGTCACCAGGTCCAGTTACGATTTTGATCGGGGCTGGACTCTTTATCGTTCTGTCTGTAGTTCAGGCATCGCGCATCATCAAGACGAAATAAATAAACAGCAAGAGCGCGCCGAGGGAAAAACTGACGAACATCGCCGCAAAGATGCGTCCCCATTCTTCCTCGTTTTTTAATTCTTTGTAGAGCATCCAACAGCCTGTGCCAACCAAACCAAGCACTGGCACGGCGACAAACAGGAGGCCTAAAATAAACATCAACGTCATAGTTGTGGCAAAAAACGCGCGGCGAGCGAGGTGATGATTAGGACGAGACCGATCGAGATCGAGGCGACGACGCCAAGAATAAATTTGCCGCCATCGTCGTCAGCGATCGTACCAAACATCATAATTGTTCCGCAGATAACAAATCCGAGGATAGGAAGTACTGTTAAAAGAATGCCGGCAAATAAAATCCAAAACATAAGTTACTACTGGTGCGGACGGAGGGACTTGAACCCCCGACCCTCTGGTTCGAAGCCAGATGCTCTATCCAACTGAGCTACGTCCGCATAACGACGAGAGTAGTCTTTTTATTGACGATCGTCAACGAAGTTCGTATACTTTTCACCGCGCGCTGGTAGCTCAGTTGGTTAGAGCAGGGGCCTCTTAAGCCCAAGGTCGTGGGTCCGAATCCCACCCAGCGCACCAACAAAAATCCATCGGCATAAGCCGGTGGATTTTTGTTGGTGTGTTTATTGTACC
>JBBTQF010000039.1:0-12632 GCA_038065815.1 Patescibacteria group bacterium | reverse complement strand
CTCGCCCGCCGACCAGATTTCATAAATCATTTGTGAAATCTGGTCGGAGGTAAAACTCTGAAATAAAAACGGCCCTCAACTCTCCCCGAGGACCGTTTTTATATTTTTCCACACCATCTCAAACAACGCCCGATGGGTGTCTGCAATCACCTGCGATCTCACATCAATTGCCAACGGTATTCCCTTCTCATAGGAAAATAAATAGACATGATCAGCTCGCACGGTGATCTCGCCTTTGACCGCAAACGGAAATGCGTCAGGTGATACGACGCGATACTCAAATCCTCCCCACAAATCAAACGATTCTTGTTTGCTAGTCACAAAAATTGCTCGCGTTGGCACAAACTGTCGAGCCATTGCCTCACGATGCTCCTCGGTCGCACTAAAATCTACGGCAGACGCAAAAGCATCATAGCCGATCATCTGCACAACCTCGCCTTCGAGTTGCTCGAACTCGGCACGCAGAACATTGAGACCCATCGGCCCGTCGAGATAACGGATCTCCGGTTTCTCCCACTGATTTTTGAATATGGCTCCAAGTTTTGGCAGTAGCTCCGTCAGTTTACGTTCGCGATTTTCGAGCTCCTGCCGTTGCATCTGCAAAATCAACAATAGACGATCCGGCGCCTCGGCGATGAAAACACGTTTATTTTCTTTCTGCGTGGTGGAAATGAGCCCACGATCAGACAGCGACTCAATAAGCACGTAAGTTGTCGGGCGGTTGACTTGCGCGTGCTCGGCAATATCCTGAATTGGCGACGGCCCGAGCTGTAGTGCGGAAACGTAGACACGCGCCTCTTTCTCGGAGAGACCCATGTGAATTAAATCGCGGATGAGAAAATCCATACTAAATTTTCAAGATATTTTCTGGAATATCGCACTCACGCAACACATCAAGAGTTTTCTTTGCTGTCGCTTCCCACGAAAATGTTTGAGCGCGAGCACTGCCGAGAGCAATGAACTCGTCGCGACGTCTTGGCTCATCAACGAGGCGACGCAAAATCTCGGCAAGACGTTCTGGCTCGTTTGGCGGAAAAAAAAGTGCTACGTCTCCGACGACTTCCTCGAACGCTGGAATCGCGGAGGCAATAAGCGGAGTACCAGCGCTGATTGCTTCAAGAGCAGAGAGTCCAAATCCTTCATACCAAGAAGGATAGACATAGGCAAAGGCGCCTTTCGTGAGCGCTGGCAGGTCGTGCTCATCCACAAAGCCCAGCCGGCGAATAAACTCCTTCGCAGATGACGCCTCGAGAAAACGGGCAATTTTTTCATATCCAAATCCCGTAGCTCCAGCAAGCACGAGTTGAAACGGATCGCCGACGCCACGACGCGATTTAAACATCTCAAACCCGCTGATTAAATTCACAATATTTTTCTTTTCCTCCAAACGGCCAACAGTCAACAAATAATGAGAAGAAAGTTGATACTTTTGTCGAACACGCTCGACATCAGTGTCAGTGACTCCGAGAAACTTTGAATGATCAGTGGCAAGTGGCGTCACTACAATCCGTCCCTCGTGGACGGAATAAAGCTCCATGAGCTCGTGTTTTGTAAATTCAGAAGGGACAAGGAGCGTATGAGCGTGACCAACGGCAAATTTTGTTGACCAATGCAAATAACGCCGAACACTCGGCTCGTAAGCATCCTTGAACCGTCGAAATCCAAGATCATGAATCGTTGTAACACTCCACTTCTGCTTTTTCTTGCTGTGAGGATGCAGACGAGGAATGGCGTGCGCTGGCACAAACAAAACATCCGGTGGACGACGCAACATCTCCAAAGAAAAACGAAGCTGTGTCCAAAAACGCTTAAACGGCCATTTCAAAACGCGAGACTCCCACTGTGCGGGCAGTACACCAAGTTTCTCACGCAAAGGTTGCATGGAATACAAAACAATCCGTTCATCAAGTTCAAGTGGCAATTTTTTCATCGCCTCAATGAGCTCGTAAGTGTAATTTTCCGTGCCTGTGCGTTGAGGTCTAGTGGCTGGGTTGATGTCTATTCCAATTATCATAAGACCTGCACGTCCTCTAAAACCTATTTAGCTACTCATTATTGAGCGTTTATACGCCTCCAAATTCTCCAAAGCGATACCTGTTCCCTTTGCAACGCACAACTGTGGATCTTCGGCCGTGTACGTCGGCACTCCAGTCGCTTCAGCGATGAGCTGATCGAGGTTTCGCAACTGACCGCTACCGCCGGAGAGCACGATTCCTTTATCCATGACGTCCGCCGCGAGCTCCGGCGGAGTCTTATTCAAAACCTCCTTAACGGTTGCAATAATTCCTTCGAGCTCATTTTGAATCGCCTCGGTAACATCATCACTAGTCACTTCCACAATTTTTGGAAGTCCAGTGATCATGTCGCGTCCTTTAATCTGCATCGAGAGTTTCTGTGGCATATACATCGCCGAACCGATCTCAATTTTTATATCCTCGGCTGTGCGCTCACCAATAGCCAATCCATACTTGCGACGAATAAACTCCTGAATAGCTACGTCAAATTTCACACCGCCAATGCGTACGGACTCTGACGCGACAATGCCACCTAATGAAATGACGGCCATCTCGGATGTCCCACCACCAATATCAATAATCATGTGACCGCTCGGACTTCCAATCGGAATATTCGCGCCAATCGCCGCCACGATCGGTTCCTTAATGATGTAAGCGGCTTTTGCGCCAGCGGCAAGGGTTGCATCAATGACGGCGCGTCGCTCTGTCGAGGTGATGCCACCCGGCACCGCGACCATGACCTCTGGACGAAAAAGTCGCACGCCTCCTAACGCTTTGTTAATAAAATAACGCAACATCGCCTCGGTCGTGCGATAGTCCGCGATCACGCCGTCCTTGAGCGGACGTTTTGCCACAATCGTGTCAGGCGTACGGCCAAACATATCCTTTGCCTCCTTGCCGACCGCGAGCACCTTTTTATCGAGCGTTGAAATCGCAACGACGGATGGCTCATTAATAATAATCCCGCGCTTGGGCATATATACAAGCACTGTCGTAGTTCCTAAATCAATCCCTAATTTTTTGCCGAACATATACAGAGAGGTCTTGATCTAAAATGGTGTTCAAGAAATAACGCGTATCGCCAAACTGTGATTCCTCCTCGGCCGGTACGGCTGTGAGCACAGGTTTACCAAAATCAACGTCTATAGTCAACGCGTTTTTCTGCGCGCCAAGTTGTTTGAACACCGTCAGTGAATAAAGGCCTTCATCAACTAACGATGAAAATGACTTTGGCAGATAATAAACGAACTCAAGCGTTTGCTGTTCCGTTGGCTCCACGGCAGTAAACGCGCCAAACACTGTGAAGCCAAGCTCCTCTGTCGTCTCAACAGGGCCGGAAATTAGCTGTGGGTTTTTGAGCTTATCATCAATCAGCGTTCCAGTCGCTCGAAGAAGCTCGCTTCCTTGAGGAACGTACACTCGTGTATAAGTTCGATAGCGCGTCGTATTCCAATCGAACTCCCCCTGATGATCATACAGGATCGAGACACTAGCGATGAGGCGCCCTTTACTATTTTGACGTACACGATATCTGATCTGCCGATTTACAACTGGATCGGTTTTTAAACTGCCGAGGTTGGCGTCAACAACCATGAACACGTCCATGTTCTCACCTTCGGCGAGCAACTGCCCTGCCCAACCAACGCGCTCTACACGCTCCTGCATCTGTTTGTCCGTGCTAAACAAATACAACTGCTTTTCCTCCACGGACGCATCAACAACAGCTATAATTTCGCCCCAAGAAGATAGAGGAAACTCCATAAGTCGTCCAACGATTTCCTTAGTCAGCGTACCAATAATCTCTTTGCGCTGAATCGGATGAAGCCCTTTCTCAACGTAGCCTTTTCCAACTTCGTAATTAAGCGCCTCGTGTATATTCTCTGCCGTGAACATCTGACCTTCAACCGTAATCGGACCCAAAACTGAAAGGATGTCAGATACCAGATCTGGCGTGAAAACAATGACGCCATCAAATTTGCTCGCAGAACGCCCAAGAAGTTCTTCCTCTATCGCAAATAGTTCGAGCGCTTTTTTGGCCGAGGTCGGTCCATCCGGCGACCAGTTAGCATCACGCAAAAACCAAGCCGGCACGTTCAAATATTGTTCGAGTGGTTGTGGTGGCTCTGTTCTCATCGTCTGTTCTACCGGTCCGTCCATAGCATAAACATCTTGCGTTGATAGCGAGACAACCTCTCCATTCAAAACAGTCAGATCACCAAGCGTCCCTATGAATCCTCCGCCAGCACGGAGCTCGTCATTATTCTCAAAAAGAATTAAAAAATGTTTTTGCTCTTGCAAGCCACCAAACTCTGGCAGAATAACCGCGATAACAGAGAGAAACTCAACCTGTCTTTGTAGGACTGGTAGCTTCTCCTGAAATGACGACAATATTTGTTCAAGAGAACGAGGAAGTGGTAGCTTGGAAAGCTCCTCAAGATCACGAGTCAGCAAGGCCAGTTCAATGGCTGTTTTTTCCAAATCATCGCGACGCTGTGAGAGGCGCGATAAGAGTTCAACGCGCGTCTCAATATCAACATCAGAGAAACGATCAAGTTCAACGTTGGCCTCGTCGGCTGTTGAGATAATATCGTCGGCCAAGCCTACTACTTCGATGAGTGTCGGAAGAAGGCGTTCATCTGCTGTTTTAAAAAGCTCGGCAAGTCCTGCAACCCGTGATCCAATTACAGGGACTATCCGCAACGGCGCAAGGAATATAAATCCTCTGCGCGCATCAGAGATGGCAGAGCGCGCCAATTCCAGATGTTTGCCTGCCGTCTCAAAATCAAGTTTCTTGACAGCTTCTTCGGTCGCCAAGAGCTCATCTTTCGCATCTAATACGCCAGCGAGAACCTTGCCTGTTCCAACTCCACCCAAAATTATGACCACGCCAAAAAGGCTCATAAGAACAAAAAAAAGTCTAGCCTTCCAATGGCGATGCGTTTCCAAAAATTTGCGTGTGTGCTCTGTCATAGTGGACGATATTTCTTGGTCACGTTAAATCCGAGGTATTTGCCGAGCATCAAGCGCGTTTGCGCGTCAATAGCTGGAAAGGAACCAAACAAAATAAAAGTTACTGGGAGTAGAATCCATTGTAGCACCATAATAACCCATGCACCGCGTTTGACGTGGTCTGGACGCGGTGGCAAAAACGCAAAGCTCAAAAGCGCGGAAGCAAACACACCAATCGAGGCGAGTCGCATGATCCATTCAAGTGTGAATGGCGTGGTCCGCACAAGCACAGAAACAGCATCGGCAGAAACCCAAAATGGCAGATAGCCGAGCGCAAAAATGAGAATTGGGGCGGTTGCCCATGTGTACATGCCTTCAATGTGATTCAGTGTGTATTTGAGCTTGATTGAAAACGGCATCGCCTTGTCCTTAAAAAATCTCGGCACCATGTAGGCTAGATGTTCCACTCCCCACGCCCAACGTCGCTGTTGTTTGTAGAGAGCCTTTAGGCTCTCAAAATAATTTTTTCCAACGACAGCGTCCATGCTAACCGGCAGAAAAATCGGCGTTACGCGATAATCGCCGTGATAGTGTAACAAGCCCTGCAAAAAAATACGTGAGTCCTCGCTCACCATATCTTTTTCCCAAAACCCGACCTCAACCAACATCTTCCAGCTCATGCTGTGCGATGAAAATGTCCACATACGCTCTGGGCGCGCGAGCTCTGTTAAAAGCCAAAAAGTCGTGCCAAACGAGCCGACGCGGACCGGTGCCGAGGCGTGCCAAACATTGTTGCTGAATGTAGTCACTGGTTGGTAGGAAGAGCGTGTCGGATTTGGAATTGTAAGGTAGAGATGTGCCAGTCGCGCAAAATACTGTGGATGCGCGCAGGTGTCAATATCGAAGGATGAAACAATAATATCCTCGGTGGCGATTCCGAGCGCCTCAAGCTGTGTCTGAACTTGATGGCCAGCCCAGTTCAAATTTGACCCCTTACCCGGAATCTCCCCATCCAGATCCTTCGGATGAACTGTAATGAAAAAACGGAAAAAATGACTGCCAAATTCACGCTCCAGTTTTCGCGCGTCCCGTTCAAACGCATCGCGATCACGCTCTTCGCCAGCAAGCACTAACATCATCCGATCGTTTGGATAAGTTGCCGTATCAATGCACCGCACGGCCTTACGCATAATCTCATATCCCTCTTTGTAGGTTGGAAGAAAAATGAGATGATACAGGCGATGCCAATCATCTACCTTTTGAAGCTCTGCGAACCAATCAACGCGCTGTTCCGCCCGGAAACGGCGTGCGGCATAGAGTAAATAAATTACAAAGTACATCACGCGAAACAACCAGAGCAGATCAAAAATTATTACGAATACGATGACTGCAACAGGTGCGATAAACGAAAAAACGATGGCCAGCACGAACGTGCTCCAGATCAGAAATCCTGGAAGGATTTCTAGAAACCGGTGCTGTCCGTACTGGCCAAAGCGTGGCACACGTTACTCCTGCGATGATGTCATTTCGCGACGAAGATGCGAGAGGAAACGGTTGGCGTGATCCTTCCCACCAAGTCCAAAAGCGAGGCCGCCAGCTATAGCAAGCATTGCGACGAGGCCTGTAAACAACGTACGGATTAAATCACCAGCGATCTGCAACTGCACCAGCGCAGCCATGAAGCTAAAGATGAGAATTGACCAACGGCTGATGCCGGCAAGAAAATCTGCTGACTCGAGCGCGGCGGCTTTGACTGCGGTCTTCACTGCGTTGCGGGTGAAATTTGCGACAAGAATACCAACAAGTAGGATAATCACGGAAATCAGCACGTTCGGCAGATACAAAACGACCTCTGTGAGGAATCCTGTCACCTCGTTCCAGCCAAGAATATCAGTCGCGGCAACAAGAAAGACCACAACGAAGAACCACTTTACAACAAAGCCGAGGACTGAACCAACTCGCAGATTCATGCCAGCTCGTTTAAACGCCTGCTTAACCTCGAGCTTTTCAGCAAGGGCGTCTATCTTCAAAAAGTCACAAATACGAATCACCAGACCTTTGAGAAGCCATGCGACGATGAGGCCGACCACAAAAACGATGATGGCTCCGATGAGTCTCGGAAAGAAGATGAGGAGCGACCCCCACAGGTCCGCAAAGGCTGACTCGATAATTACTACAGCGTCGGGCATAAAAAATGCTTATTAGGATTAAAAGGCTTAATGGTTAATAAAAATAGTATACCTTATTTCTTCGATTTCGTAATCTTGGGTGGAGCGCCGTAGGCAGGAACGCTCCAGTTTCCTTGTCGTGCCTTTGCTCTCGCAAGCTTCAAAAAAACCGCTTCGTCTGAAGCTTCTGGAGGCGCTGTGACAGATGCCACTGGAATATTTCTAACAAAAGCGATAATATTGGTAATTGTGATGCTGTTTCGCATTGCAGTATATGATCCCGGACCGCTCACAACCGCCACACTTGTAAGGGCGTCCCAATTTATCTGCCAACGCCCAAGTGCCGAGACGAGCGAGCGGAAAATCGCCTCCGGTGGGCCGTCTTTTCTAATAGTCTTGTGTACCACGCCATGCTCGTCCACAAACGCAAAAGAGAACCATGCTAGATCTTGGGCACGGACGCACAATCGCATATTAGATCTTTTCTTTGAGACGATTGATCATGACCACATGCTCGGCCTTCATGATGCTGGTGAGAAACTTATCCGAAACTTGCTTGCGGTAGAAAAACTCTTCTTTAGTCAGCGCCGTAAAATTCACCTCTTGACCGAACTCGACCTCAAAGGCGTGCAATAATTTCTGCAGTGTTTTCTCATCAATCTCACCAACGATGAGCACATCAACAGGAATTTCTTTTACGTCAACAAACCGCCCTGTTAAGATGAGCAGAAGGATACTGCCATTCTCATCAATGTCTTGAACAAGATTTTTCTTCACCATGATCTGCACCTTTTTTAATAGCGAACGCAAATCTGGATAGAGTTCAAAGTTCGTGTTAGCTTGATAGTAGCGTTTCTTCTCATTTGGAGACTTCCGTCCACGATGTTCTTTTTCTGCAATAACCTCTTTAATGAAACCCAAATCCAACAAGTTTTGGAGCTCACGCCTGACGGAATTGAGCTGGGCATCAATGCGTCGTGTCAGTTCACGAACAAAAAATCGTTCCTCTGGATTCTGCACAAAAACGTTGAGCAGTCTGGCACGTGTCTTTGAGCCGAAAAGTTGTTCAACCCGAAACCCCTTTTTCATAAAATGCATCTTGTGGCTATTACGGTACCGAGTATAATGTACAAAGTGTAGTCAATATGGTCAACCCTGTTACACCGCTATTCTTAAAAGCGGCCCAATATGCGGAGGAAAACCCTGGAATGCCAAATGCGCATCTCGGGGCATCTCTTTTGCCGCTTGAAAGAACCGGCGGTTTTGTCTTTGGAGTCTTGAACAGCTATGGAGATCAAGCTGATGCTGATGTCTTCCAGACAACTGTATTTCATCACCTTGGGCGACTAGCAGAAACCCTGGAGGAAGGCGTCAACGTCACGCATCGGTTTGAACAGCTCTTACAGGCGATCAATGAAAGTCTTGCAAAAGCCTTTCAGGAAGATTTGTTGCGACTTCCGATCGCCGAGGCTTCAGGAATCATCGGCGTCGCCAGCGACGCAGAAATTATCGTCAGTGGATTTGGACAACTCTCCGCTCAATTTTTACATAAAACAGAGAAGGAGCGATTTGAACAATACGATCTCGCTCGGAGCATGCGTGTTGAAGATGAAGTGTCAACATGGCAAAAACCATTTCTAACTGTGCTCAATGGAGAACTGCATCCGGGTGATGTGTTCTATCTTGGAACGCGCATCAATCGTCACGACCTGACCCAGATGGCTCTCAATGAAATCCTCACAAGCCTCCCGCCAACTAGCGCAATTAATAAAATGCGCCAGCATTTACCTCTTGAAACCGCGTTTGCGGCCGTGATTCTGCGTGCCGAGCGCATTGATGGTCAAAGTATTCCAAAACAAAGTGTTGAACAATCACTTTCCGAGCTCGGTGTCACCAAGGAACGCACCCAGCACTATTTGGGTGAACAATCACCTGAAGTCGGCAGTTGGATGACAAAAGCATGGCTCATTTTTTTCCCAAAACGTGGAGCGGTCACGCGTGCGAAACTCTTACGTCGTAGCCTTCGGCTCTTTGGACGTCTGCTGATGACGATCGTCGTAGTCTCATTCGCAATAGTGCGAGACATTCTACGAATATCATTTCGCGGGATGCAACTTACCATCAGACATCCAAGCGCTACGATCAATGAACTAAAGCTTTTTGGTACCCGTGCGGATCATTCGCTTCGAAGTGGTATTAGCCATTTCAATCACCTCCCAAAATCTAGCAAGCGTATTTTAATACTTGCGCTGGCAATTCTGTTTATATTTATTGTGAGTCTCATCTTTATCAATAAACAGCAGACGCGCGAAATGGAGCGTCGAGCATACGCTGACACCGTTGAAGAGGTTGAGAATAAACTAGAGACTGCGGAGGCAAGCTTGATTTACGGAGACGAAAAACAGGCCCGCGCGTTTTTAAATGAAGCGGACGAGCTCATTATTGCGCTAGACCGCAATGCTGAAGAACGCATCACCGAAGCGGAGCGTCTAGATGAAAAAGTACAGGAGATGCAAAATGCGCTACGGCATCTCGCAGAGGTCGAACCGACGGTGATTGATAAGGTGGCAGATGAAATCTTTGGTGAGCCAGTTACGGCCGAATCACTGGGTCTCACGCGCGATGGCATTGACGTTGCAGTTTACAATAGCAAGGCTTATTTACTCTCGCCAAACCTCAATCAGATATTCAAACACAACCGCGCTGGTGATAAATTTGATGGTGGCGCGGCATGGATCCTCTCTAATAACACCAACATCGGCGACGCAACAGCAATCACGATTGATGGTTTTGTCTGGGTGCTCAAAGCCGATGGAGTTATCATAAAATATCTTTCAGGGCGCGAGGAGACGTTCAGCACAGCAGTTATAGATCCGGTCCTTCTAAACGCGACAGAAATCTGGACTGATGAAACATCGGCGTTCCTGTACGTGCTCGATCAAAATCAGAAGCGCATTATCGTCTTCAATAAAGAAAACGGAGCTCTTGTGATTCAATACACGAGCCCCGTCTTCGAATTCTTGCGACGTATCAAGGTGGATGAAGCGAACAAAACAATTTACGTTGAAGCTGGAACATCGGTATATCAGTTTACTTCAATGTAACTGTCGCGCCAGCGGCTTCGAGCTTTGCCTTCAGATCATCGGCCTCGGCTTTCTTCGCACCCGCTTTCACCACCTTCGGTGCGCCGTCAACCATGTCCTTCGCCTCCTTCAGGCCAAGTCCAGTGATCTCACGTACCGCTTTAATTACGTTGATTTTCTGTTCACCTGTGGCGGTCAGCTCGACATCGAAGCTATCCTTAACATCCTCAACTGCGGTAGCACCGGCAACTGGAGCTGTGGCCATCATCATGGCTGGTGCAGAGGCACTAACACCGAACTTATCTTCGAGCACTTTGACGAGCTCTGACAAGTCGAGTACTGACATTTTTCCGATCTCGGACACGAGGGCTTGGAACTTTGTCGGCACCTCAACGACTTTCTGTTCATCGGACATAGGAGTAAGTTAAACTTTTTTTTCATTAATCGCGTTCAACACCGTCACTAGACCACGAAGATTTCCGGCAAGGACATTCACGAAACCGGAGATTGGCGCATTTAGAGTCCCAACTAGCTGGCCTAAGAGTTGCTGTTTGCTTGGGAGTCCGGCAAGACGCTTTACCATCGCCTCGTCAATGAGCTTGTTCTCAAGAATACCGGATAGGATCGTCAGCGATTCATGTTTCTTCAGAAAGTTCGCGATCGTCTTCGCTGGACTCACTTCATCTTCAAAACCGATCACCGTTAGAATAGATCCGTCGAACATCCTAGCATCCACGCCTTCGATCTTTGCTTCTTGCATCGCGCGGGTTAGGAGCGTTTTCTTCATGATGAAGATGCTCATTCCCGCTTGGCGTGCTTTTTCACGAAGTTCGTCTGCGTCAGCCATGGTGAAACCGCCAACTTGGGCAAAGACTGCGGCTTTCATGCGCGCAAACCTCTCTACAGCCTCTGTGACTTGTTGCTCCTTTTGAGCACGTGTTTTTGGCATAGGATAAAAAAATACGACCTTTGTGTGAATTAACGAACACAAAAGCCGCGAATGATGACGGATGAGCCTCGGCAGGACTTACATCGAGCTCAACTCGATGACCTGCTGTCTTTGGCTTTTGTTGTCAGTAGGATACAAAAAAGAGACCGTGCCTGTCAAGGCCGGTCCCTTCTTTTATCTCAATTAAAGCCCTAACGTCTCCTGCACCCACTTGAGCGGGTGGATATTTCCTTTGGTGAATGTCACGGTAGAAACAATCGCCCCTGTATATCCGTTGACAACGGCTGAATAACGGCCGAACCAGACGACATAATAAGCCGTGCCGGAGACTGATCTCACATTTGAAGAAGCTTTTGTAGTAAGTGATAACGCGTCATACTGATAAATTGATTTATCAGTATACGTGACAAGAATGTCGCCGTTCTTTGTTCCAACCATCGAAATGATGGAGCTAATTTTGAGTGTCTTACTCTTCGGATCCAGCGTGCCGTAATAAGGGTGAACACCATTTGAGCTCAATGTATTTACCTCATCAACTATGCCGTCACCATCGTTATCAGCACCGTCGCCAGAAATCTCAATACCGTAATTTGAAATGCTGTCATTCGTGTCGTTTGAATTCGCGACATACCCGTTTGGTGGGCTTACGGAGCAAACAGATGTTGTTGTATCTGAACCCAGAGTATCTCCGTCGCTGTCGAGATAATACGTTTGATTCACACTCACCGTCGCATCGTTGTCGTTGCAGTCGTTCGCGGCTTCGATACCGTCTGCGTCAATATCCACAATCACTGGGGTTGGATCTGGCGTCGGTGTTGGTTCTGGTGTGCTAGAAGAGCATGTAATAGGATAACCGCTGTAGCTCATCACACTGCCAGAATCTTCTGCAATGACAATCGTCGCTGTTGAGCTCGAACAAGTTGTCACGAGCGTCACACCTTCTTGATTACTACCGGGCACGCTGTATGAAGCAAGAAGTGTGCCTTGCAAATCTCGTTCCTCAATCAAGTTCAATCCGTCGTACAGCGCATAAAGTTGTTGTGTGTCGCTGTTGTAAGCAAGGCCTGAAATATCCGTGTAACCAGAAGTCATGTGAATCTCTTGTACGAAACTTTGTGAGCCACTCGTCTCGAGCGTTGCGCTGTAGACGTAAATGTCCCCATCGTACTGCCAACCAACGTAAAACGAACCATTCGCCCATGCGAGTCCTTCGGCTCCTGCTCCACTCACTTCAGAAAGCTTGTCTGCAAAACTCCATGATTTTCCAGTGAGTGCTCCTATTGTCAGGTCAAACTCAAAGGCAGAGCTTGTATTTTCGTCGAGCAAGTAAACCTTTGATGAACTCATGTCTGCCACTGTCACATCCTCGAGATCATACAAACCCCCAAGATTCCACATCGTCACAACACTACCGTCTGCATTCATCGTCGCTATTTGTCCTTCATCACCCACCACCACGTACTGCGAC
>JBBTQF010000038.1:0-29236 GCA_038065815.1 Patescibacteria group bacterium | reverse complement strand
ATTCGCAGAATAAGAGTTGGCGCGGTTACTTTTGGTCCAGGGGTATCCATCGGGCCAGGTGTCGCGATTGGTGGCATTGATTTTTATGCGTACATAGGCAGAGAGCTCGAAGTGGAAGAACGAGAAGACGTGTTAGTGATCACGGGAATTTACTGATTGCTATGGATGATAAAAAAGAAAAGCCGTCGATCGAAATCGCCGACACTCTCAAGGAGACACAACTAGCCATCGAAAAGCGCTTGGATCTTCATCAGAATATTATTTATGCAGTCCTCATCGTGGTTGGAGTGGGTTTTGTGAGCATGGTTATAGCCACTCTTGCAATATTTCTTGGGCAAGACAATTATTTCTCGGAAAGACAGGAGAGATTGATTGAATTGTTAGAGACTCAGGATGATGGCAAGGTTGAAGACATCTTGTTGCCACAAATAGATGGGAAAAATTAGGAGGTAATCAAATATATGGAATTCAACACAACAACGGAGGAATGCAAATGCAAGCCGCGAATGACTGAAGAGGAGATCGCAAAGATGCAGATGGAGAATGAAAAAAACATGCTGATCAAGGCTCAAGATTTTGCGTATTCGGTTGGCAATAACTATATAGCCACTCAAGTTCAAATTTCTGGAGTCCTAGTTGGCTTTTTATCAATTGGGTTGTTTGGTCAAGCTACAGCGGAAGGTGGTGTGAGTTTGAGTTCGCTGGAGAGCGTTCTTCTGTTTATTGCATTTGGTGCGTTGCTTCTTTCCTTAGTTCTTGGATTAGTCGGAATTTCACAAAAGAAAGAATTTTTCCTAGAACAAGCAAGGGCATTTCAACAGAATTTTGCGGGATGGTCTGCCTACCTTAAAGGAGAGACAACTTTTGAACATGCTACGAAAACGAGAGCAAATAAGATGGAAGGGAAAACCGAATGGGCATCCAAGGCATTTTTCTTTGACGCACAGACAGGTGCACTGGTTGTTGGTGTAATCTCTATTTGCATTTTTGCTTTTTCCATTCTGTTCATTTGATTGATATGCCTCAATCAGAACAGCAACTTGAAACGACACTTTTGAACCAGCTCCAGAGATTGGGGTTTGAGAGGGTTGTGTTAGAGGACGCGGATGCATTGGAGAGGAATCTCAAGATCCAGCTTGAGACGTTTAATAAGACGGTGTTTTTGGATGGGGAGTTTAGGAAGATTTTGAATTATTTGAACAAGGGCGATCGATTTGCGAAAGCGAAAATTTTGCGGGATCGGTTTTTGTTGAAACGGGATGATGAGACGGAAAGCTACGTCCAGTTTTTTAACATGGATCGTTGGTGTCAGAATGAGTATCAAGTCGCCAGGCAGGTTACGCAGGTGGGGAGATATGAGAATCGGTATGATGTGACGCTTCTTATCAACGGCTTGCCGCTTGTGCAGATTGAGCTGAAGCGTCGTGGGGTGGAGCTCAAGGAGGCGTTCAATCAGATTCAGCGGTATCACAAACATTCGTTTGCCGGAACCTTGTTTGAGTATGTGCAGATTTTTGTCATCTCAAACGGCGTGAACACGAAGTACTTTTCCAACAACCCAAGGCAGTCGTTTGAACAGACGTTTTATTGGACCGATATAAAAAATCGAAAAATCACCAAGCTTGATGAGTTTGCCGAAGCATTTCTTGAAAAGTGCGCCGTTTCGCAAATGATCGCCGAGTACATTGTGCTCGCGGAGGCTCCACAGATCCCGATGGTTCTGCGTCCTTATCAGTATTACGCGGTGCGCGCGATTGTGGATCGGGTGAAGCATAATCAGAATAAGAATGGGTACATTTGGCATACGACCGGATCGGGGAAGACGCTTACGTCGTACAAGGCGAGTCAGATTTTGAGTCGCCTGCCGGAAGTGAAGAAGGTGTTGTTTGTCGTGGATCGTAAAGACCTCGATATCCAGACGACAAAAGAGTTCAATTCATTTTCCGATGGTTCTGTAGACGGAACAAACAACACAAGCGCGCTTGTTCGACAGTTGCAGGATCCAAAACAGGTATTGATCGTCACGACCATCCAGAAGCTGGATCGAGCAATTAGTCGTGAAGCGTATCTGAAAAAATTCGCGCATCTTGCCAACGAGAAAGTGGTCGTAATTTTTGACGAGTGCCACCGTAGTCAATTTGGAAAGATTCATCTGCGTATTAGGGGTTTCTTTAAGAATACCCAGCTGTTCGGATTTACGGGCACGCCGATCTTTGCGGAGAATCATGTCGGAGGAGTGACGACAGCGGATGTGTTTGGTGAGTGTTTACACAAGTATATTATTACCGATGCGATTGCAGATAATAATGTTTTGGGTTTTGCGGTTGAGTACGTTGGGAGGTACAGGCAGAAGGATGTCGATACGCTTGATGAGGATATTTTTGCGGATATCGAGGTTGAGAAGATTGACACGAGGGAGTTACTGGAGAGTGATATGCGTTTAGAGAAAATTGCCGATTACGTTTTGGCTGACTGGAAACGGAAAACAAAGAACGGAAAGTTTAATGCGCTGTTTGCGGTTTCGAGTATTGAGATGTTGAAGAAGTACTACGGACTGTTGAAGGCAAAAAAGCCAGACGACCTTTCGATCGCGACCATTTTTTCCTATCAGGCAAATGAGGGGGATCGTCAAGAATATTTGGACGCGGACAGTTTTGTTGACTCGGAGGATCCAGTGAATACGCATTCGCGAGATTTTTTGGAAGACTGCATCCGTGATTATAACAAGCAGTACGGGACGAATTTTTCAACCGACCGTTTTTACGAGTACTACAAGGATCTGCAAAAACGGATCAAGCGAAAAGAGGTGGACTTGGTTCTTGTAGTCAACATGTTCTTGACGGGATTTGATAGTCCGCTTTTAAACACGCTGTTTCTCGATAAAAACCTTTGCTATCACGGCCTGATTCAGGCGTACTCGCGTACCAATCGTCTGCTTAATTCGGATAAGCCCCACGGAAACATCGTGACTTTCCGCAATTTGAAGAGGGATACGGATAAAGCCCTTGCTTTATTTGGTGATGAAAACGCGCGCGAGGTTGTGTTCAAGAGACCTTACGAAGAGCAAAAAATTGATTTTGTAGGCAAGCTTGGCTGGCTAAAGCAGATTGCTCCCGACTCCGCCTCAATTGATGCCCTGCAGAGTGAGGAAGAAAAGGCGGATTTTATCAAGGCGTTTCGTGATTTACTTCGGGCGA
Organism: Patescibacteria group bacterium; assembly: GCA_038065815.1. Classification (GTDB taxonomy): domain Bacteria; phylum Patescibacteriota; class Patescibacteriia; order UBA9934; family CAMTUG01; genus JBBTQF01. The sequence goes on along the minus strand of JBBTQF010000038.1, from coordinate 26,039 downwards.
AGTCGTCTCTGGAAACATTTGCCGAGTTTTCTTTTGCGGACGTCGGGATTGATGAGCAAGAGTTTTACGACTATCAGAGTAAGTATTTAGATCTCTACGAAGAACGGAGTCGCAGTGAATCGGAGGCCGAGTCCGTGCTGGATGAAATTGATTTTGAAATAGAGCTGACAAGACGCGATGTTATTAATTTTGATTACATCATTCGATTGATCGCCGGGCTGAAGGATGTGACGTCAGATAAACTTAGAGAAAAGAAGACGGAAGATATTCTTAAGATTTTCGACCGCGACGTGATGTTGCGAAAGAAGAAGGACTTGATCCGAAAGTTTATCGAGGAAAGCTTGCCACAAGTTGCGACTTCGGATGACGTTGAAAAAGCATTCGAAGCGTTTTGGTCGAAAGAGCGTCAAGAGAAATTAGTGAAAACGGCAGAGGCAGAAGGAATGAATATCGAACAACTTGAACAATTGCTTGGAAAATATCTCTATACACAACGCCTCCCGCGCGGACAGGAGATTGTCGATTTGCTTCCAACACCACCGCGCATTCTTGAGCGACAAGGGATTGTAGACCGAGTTCGCGACGCGCTTGCAAATATTGTTGAGGTATTTGAGTGGTAATGGTCACCGGGTTCAGGTCGGGAATCGGGGATTTTAGCCAGCACCCTCGCCGGGAATTCCCGGTATAATCCAACATTATGTCCGATTACTACTCCATCCCTCGCAAAGCCGACTGGAATTACGGCGGGGCGCGGTGGAAACTCTCGCGCAGCAAAATTGCTTTGTTTCAAGAGTGTCCGAGGTGTTTTTATTTGGACAACAAACTCGGCCTCAAGCGCCCGCCGGGGTATCCGTTTAATTTGAATACGGCGGTGGATACGTTGCTCAAGACTGAGTTTGATTTGCATCGCGTGAACGGGGAACAGCATCCGCTCCAAAAACAGTACGGGTTGAAGGCGCGGCCGGTTGCGCATGAATTGCTCGACGTGTGGCGGGCGAACTTTGAGGGCGTGCAGTATTTGCATGAGTCCACGGGATTGTTAGTGAGTGGCGCCATCGACGATTTGTGGATTGACGAAAACGGGCAGTACATTGTTGTCGATTACAAGGCCACTGCCAAGAGCGAACCGGTGACGGAACTCAACGACGATTGGCACCAAGGTTACAAGCGGCAGATGGAGGTGTATCAGTGGCTGTTGCGTCACCAGGGTCTGCCAGTCAGCGACACGGGTTACTTTGTCTACTGCACTGGACGTCCCGACGCGAAGGCCTTTGACGCAAAGATCGAGTTTGATGTGCACCTCATTCCGTACACCGGGAGTGATGCGTGGGTCGAGGGGATCCTTAACAAGATCAAGAAAACACTCGACGCGAAAAAGATTCCGGTGGCAGGGAAGGGCTGTGACTACTGCGCGTACCGCCACGCGATTCATGATCTTGAGGCCTAAGTCCCCCTGCGGGGGGATTTTGGCCAGGCTACTCCGGTTGCGATTTATGTGAGTAGTTTATAGTATTTTTGCATAGTTTTAGAGGGCACTTGCATAGTTTTAGAGTTTATGATAGTCTGACTATCAATATCTATTTTATGGAAGAAAAACTATTAACCATAACGCAAGCAGCCGGAATCTTAGGTGTTTCGCTTGATACTTTACGCCGCTGGGACAAGAGCGGTAAATTAGTGGCGATCAAGAAAGAGGGCGGCACACATCGATATTACCGCGAAAAGGATTTAGAAATTTTTTCCAGTGATTTAATGAAGTTTGCTTCCGAGTGGATTCAGAACGGCGTTGAGTTTCCTAGCATATTTCATTGCCCTACGAGTGACGTTTTTCAAGGACGACTTAGGAAAATGGAGTATGCGTTGATGCAGAAGCCGGGGTTTGAAAAATTATACTCCTTGATTGTTTTAATTACCGGAGAGATAGGAGATAATTCTTTTGCTCATAATCTGGGAAGGTGGCCGGATATGGCGGGAGTATTTTTCGGCTACGATCTCGCTAAAGGGATCATTGTTCTTGCTGATCGGGGATTGGGTATTTTAGAAACATTGCGTCAGGTTCGTCCAGAACTTCCGAGTCATGTTGCGGCCGTGGAAGTCGCCTTTACCGAATTTATTTCCGGTCGAGCGCCGGAGAAACGCGGGAACGGACTCAAGCTAGTCCGCGAGGTGGTTACTGACCAGCCAATTGATTTATTTTATACCAGTGGAGACGCTGAAGTGCGCATGAAGGGCTCGGGTAAGACATTTCACGTTACGCGCGGTCAGCATATTGTACGAGGGTGTTTAGCGAAAATAGAGTTTTCCAAATCCTAAAAATTAAAATGTATGAAATTACAACTGGAAAAGTTTGGTAAAACATTAATATCACGTGAATTAGGCAGTGAAGCCTTTAAGGCATTTCAACCTACCTTGCGTGAGTTTTCCAAGGATGAAGAGCTGGAAATAGATTTTACCGGCGTACTAACCATAGCGCCTTCATGGGCTGATGAATTTTTAAGTCCGTTGTTGGATCTCATCAATGATCGTTTAGTGCTCTTACCGAGCGATAATCTTTCAGTGCAGGCGACGCTTCGAATTCTTCAAGAGGCTAATAAGCGATCATTCAGGATTAAGTCGTAGTGATTTGAAGTTTTATTTATTCTATTTCTTCTGACACCTAGGACAAAATACCGTTGCCCGTCCGCCAAGGACTAAATTTGTGAGAGTCGCATCGCATCGTCGGCACGGTTTTCCGGCTCGCCCGTAGACGTTCAGTTTGGGCACGAATGTCCCTTGATGACCGTAAATGTCAACGTACGAATCGGCCGATGATCCGCGGGCGGGGATGGCGGATTTTAAGATTTTGATCAGGCCCTTGCACAGTTGTTTCATATGGGCGTCGTCAATATATTGGATGCGGGTTTCCGGATGCAGTTGGGCATACCAAACAGCTTCGGCGGCGTAGATGTTGCCGATGCCGGCGATGCAGGATTGCTCGAGTAGCAGAGGCTTGATTTTTTTTCTCGGACTGCCGCGCAAACACAGCGCCATCTTTTGCCAAGTGAATGATTTTTCCAGCGGCTCGGGCCCATAGCCTTGTACCTCCAGATATTTGAGGACTTTGGCATCGGTCATCAATTTCAGAAAACCAAATCGCCGCCAGTCTTCCCATCGTAGCTGGCGGTTTTTGTTGAGATGAAAAATGACATGGGTGTGTTTGGGTACTTCGTCATCGTTTCGGCGCAACAGCAAGCGACCCGTCATCATAAGGTGCACCAAAATATTGAGTCCGCCCGAGAGGTGGATGATGATGAGTTTGGCGCGCCGCTCGACCGAGATAATTTTTTTGTCGGTGACTTTTTTGATGAATGTTGGCGGAGCGGGTGAGATCTTTTCGCCGAACCGAACCTCGACTTTGTTTATCAAAGCGCCTTTTAATTCCTTCTCAAGTTGTCGTCGGATTGTCTCGACCTCCGGTAGTTCCGGCATAGCTCATCTATAGTAGCCTCGAACGGCGGTTTTTGGTAGTATTAACTTCTATGATTCGTCCGAACAGTCAACGCAAGCTTGGGGCCATTATCATATTGATTTTTGTTATCCTTATCGTACTTTCAGGCGCGATTTGGTATGCGTTAACGCGCGACGAAAAAGAGGCGGCGCCAGAGACGACGCCGGATACGGTGTCAAACACGACACCAGATACGACGAACGTCACGCCTGACGATGACGCGGGCACGCGCAAGTGGCCAGTCTACATCACGACCACGACTCATCTTGAGGGTAGTTGGATCGAGGCGTCGAGTAACGAAGTTTTTTTTAATCGTCAAGCCAGCCTCGTGCGCCACGGCATGGATATTGCCGAAGAATATGGCGCGGTGCTGACCATTGAGAGTGAGATTCCCATGGCTCTCGGTATGGAGCGTTTTAATGACAATCTGCTTTCCGAGGTGCTGGCGCGCGGACATGGAGTTGGCACGCATTGCGACATCGCCCCGAAGACGCGTTTTACGGCGGTTGAAATGGTCGCAGAGTTTCTGCGACGCACGACACTGGTTGACGCGTTGGTTGGGGAGGAGAATAACCTCGGTTGCTCGGGCGGTGGTGGTTATAGCGATTGGTACGCTGGCGCGGTTGGCGCTGGGCTTGCCTACATTGACGGTGGGGTAGGCTACCATTATTTAGCATTGCCACTTTCTGCGAGGCCAGATGGGTGGACCGATAAGGCGATTATGGACGAATATTTCCACGATCCCGCGCCACAAAACATTGATCAGCATTTTCACCCATTTCGTATTGGCGCGCTTGGGTTTGACGAAGACCCTGATGGAGAATTGCTTATGAGTGGAGGCGCATTGGGACGGATCGAGAACCTAGCCGAAATCGGCGATTGGTCGTTGCGTCAACAAACTGATTGTCCGCGCAATGTTTGTCCATTTACTCAAGACGATGTGACTACGGCGGTCGAGTTTGTGCGTGAGTTTGCTTTGAATGATGACAGGGCACGGCCAGCAAAGATCACTTTTAATTTTGCGACCACGTCCTTTGATAATGAAAATGACGCGTTTCTGCACGCCTTTTTTTCAGCCATGCAAGAGCTGGTCGAGGATGGCTTGGTGGAATGGACATCGCAACGAGGGGTTTACGAAACCATGGAGGAGTATTACGCCCTCGAATAATAGAGTCGTGTGCGTCCTACTTAACTTTTTTTGCATTTTAGAGCTAAACTTATGTTATAATTAACAAGCCATGTGGATAATTAGATTTGTTGCCTAATCAAGGCGTAATTATGGTTTTTGGGACTGAATTGGGTATAGATCGCGGATTTGAAATGCGGCGCCAAGCTGAAACCAAAGTGGTAAGGCAGTATTTGGCGGCGGTAGACGATCGGTCGCGTAATTTAGCGTGGGCTCAAGTGCAAAAAATGTTTGAGCCTATGGTGCGGTCGCAAATTCGTAATCTGTTTGGATCAAAAATTGATGAAAGCACAGTGGATGATTTATCTCAAGAGACTTTTTTTGGGGTATTTGGATCCATAGATAAATTCGACTGGTCTCATCCGGAAACTTTTGGGGCATGGTTGCTCGGCATTGCAAAAAAAAAGGCGATTGATTTAAGTCGTAAAAGAATTGGGAGAAAAGGGAACTCAAATTATGGTGTAGTCAAAGAAGTTTACTCGGAAGATTTGTCGCCGGTTAATGGAGAACCATCAAGAGTTATTGCGACAGAACAAACTCCAGAAGATTTGCTGATGGAGAACGAACGCACGAAAGGATTATTGATGGCTTTGCGTGGTTTGACTGAACGTGATCAACAAGTTGTTATTATGCGGTCGGTCCTTGGATTAACCTTAAAAAAAATAGGCCAAGTACTTGGTGTCTCTGAAGCTAGAGTTTCGCAGTTATATCGGGCCTCTGAAGATTTAATGAAAAAACGATTGGATGACTCTCCGGCAGGAGCAACAACTTTTGATAAAGTTAAATTTGACGTTTTGGTTGAGAGTGTTCGTGCTCAAGCGGAGAGTGTTTTAGGTGCGGAAATTGTCGAAGAAGATTCCATTGCTGCCAAATAAAGGTAGCTGATTTTTGATTTTTTATGTCTGAAGATACTTTGTTCACCATACGGCATTCGACCGCGCACGTTCTTGCCAAGGCTGTTATGGAGCTGTATCCGAGCGTCAAGCTCGGTGTTGGGCCTGTTATTGAGAACGGCTTTTTTTATGATATCGCTTTTCCGGAAGTGATTAGTGAGGATGTACTTCCAGCGATCGAGGCCAAGATGCATGAGATTTTGAAACGCAAGGACACGTTCCGTCGTGAGGAGATGTCCATTGATGAGGCGATTGCGTTTTTTAAAAAAGTGCATCAGGATTTTAAGGTTGAGCTCCTGCAGGATCTCAAAGAGAAGGGAACGACCAAGGTAAATCCGGAGGAGGCGATGGATATTGATACTGCTAAACCAGACGTTGCTTCGGTTTACTACACAGGCGATTTTGTGGATCTCTGTCGAGGTCCGCACGTTGCCAACACAAGTGAGATATCAGGCGCGTTCAAACTCACCAAACTCGCTGGCGCTTACTGGCGCGGGGATGAAAAAAATCCACAGCTCACACGTATTTATGGTGTGGCGTTTGCGACGCAAGATGAGCTCGACGCGTATTTGATCATGATCGAGGAAGCCAAGAAGCGCGACCATCGAAAGCTTGGACAAGAGCTCGATTTGTTTGCGTTTTCACCGCTCGTTGGTTCCGGGCTCCCGTTGTTCACGCCAAAGGGAACGATTGTCCGTAAATTACTTGAGGATTTTGTGTCGAAGCTCATGAAGCCTTACGGTTATAGTCGAGTGGATATTCCACACATGGCAAAAGTTGATCTCTACAAAACAAGTGGCCACTACGAAAAGTTTGCTGATGATATTTTTCACGTCAGTAGCAAAAAATCTGATGATGAGTTCATCATGAAACCGATGAATTGTCCGCATCACACCCAGATTTACGCCTCGCGACCGCGATCCTATCGTGACCTGCCGATTCGCTATAGCGAAGTGACAAAAGTGTATCGTGATGAGAACACTGGACAGCTTGCAGGTCTCTCTCGAGTACGTTCTATCACCCAAGATGACGCGCATATTTTTTGCACGCTTGAACAGGTGAAGCAAGAGGCGCTGAATATTTACGAGATCATCACACAGTTTTATGCCAAGTTTGATATGCCGTTGCGCATTCGTCTTTCGGTGCATGACCCGAAGTATATGGAAAAATATTTGGGTTCAAATGAAACGTGGGAGACGTCGGTTGGCATATTGCGTAATGTGCTTGATGGCCTTAAAAAAGAGTACGAAGTGGGTGTTGGCGAGGCGGCCTTCTATGGTCCAAAAATCGACTTTATTGCCAAATATGCGATTGGGCGCGAATGGCAGTTAGCAACGATTCAGCTCGACTTTAATTTGCCAGAGCGGTTTGAACTTGAATATGCGGACGCTGATGGTACAAAAAAACGGCCTGTGATGGTGCATCGCGCGATTAGTGGTTCGCTCGAACGTTTTATGAGCGTACTTATCGAACATTATGCCGGAGCATTTCCATTGTGGCTCGCGCCGGTGCAAGTTCGGCTCGCGCCGGTTGGGGAAGCGCATTTGGCATTTTGCGAGAAGCTTAAAGGCGAGCTCGTTGAGCTCGATGTGCGAGTTGATCTCGATGATTCCGGAGATAAAGTGGGAGCGAAAATTCGACGATCGGCAGGCGAGAAGATTCCGTGGACGCTTGTGATTGGCGACAAAGAGGTCGGTGGTGAGCCATTCAACGTTCGTGTGTTTGGACAAGAGGAAGCGTTGGATCTTGACAGAACGGCACTGATTGTAGAACTCAAAAAACATGCTATCTAGAATTCTGGTTATCGTCGGCCCCACCGCGAGTGGAAAGACACAGCTTGCCATAAATCTCGCCAAGCGTTACAAAGGCGAGGTTTTGTGCGTTGATTCGCGCACCGTATATCGAGGAATGGATATTGGTACGGCGAAAGTTAAGGACAGGCAGGGAATTGCGCACTGGGGTCTTGATTTCGTTGATCCAGACGAAAAATATTCGATCGCGGAGTTTAAAGCTTACGCAGAAAAAAAGATTGCGGAGATTTTGGCACGAGGGCATCTGCCGATTCTTGTTGGCGGGACAAGGCTTTGGATTGATGCGATCGTGGATAACCTCGACTTGCCGTCCGTGCCGCCGAATTCAGAACTTCGCGCCGAGTTTGAGACATTGTCGCTTGATGATCTTCAAAAAAGGTTGCTCGATCTTGATCCCGATGGTGGCAACGTGGTGGACATCAAAAACAAACGGCGCGTTATTCGTGCACTCGAAGTGCTCGCGACGACAAGGAAGACGCTGGCGGTCATGCGGCAGAAAGGCCAACCGAAATATGAGGCGACAAAAATCGGGATTGATGTGCCAATAAAAGAGCTGGAGCGCAAGATCAACGCGCGCGTTGAGGAAATGTTCAAGAATGGTTTGATCGAGGAAGTCGAGCGACTCCGCGCTCTGTATGGTGCAGACGCTCCGGCTTTGAGCGGAATCGGTTATCGTCACACAAATCTTGACGCAATCAAAAAAGAAACACGCCATCTTGCCAAGAGACAGACGACATGGTTCAAGCGAGATCCGAGAATTATTTGGACAGACGGTCGTGTAGAATCCGTGACGCCGTTTCTGGATCCGCATTTCCTTCAGTCTCCCTTATAATCATGCCGATAAAGAATTTGGCGAGTTTTTTTTCGCCATTTTTGTATCGTTCCACCTCTGTTGGATTTGCTTCAAGCACACGATCAACGATTTCCGCAAGCACGGTTTCATTATCCATGCGTCCGAGGCCGGCGTCTTCCATGACTTGGCTTGGGTCTTTTCCGCTCGCCTTCATCTCTTCCAGAATTGTTAGCGCCGAGCGACCTGTCACTTTATTTTCTGCCAACAGCTTCATGAGTTCGGCAAAATTTTCCGCCGAGATTTTTTCATGAAGTCCGCCGAGTTTGTTGATGAGCCAACTTGCAACGAGTTTTGCCATCTTGCCGTGCACCTCTTCCCCAGTCCATTCCGAGAGTTCGGACATTACCTGCTCTGTAAATACCGCCATCGTCGCGTCATCGGTGAGGTGGCGCACATCGGCATTCCCAAAGCCATACTCTTCTTGGAAGCGAAATCGTTTTGCTTCCGGAAGCTCTGGCATAAGCTGGAGTATTTTCCGCGAGATTTCGACTAGCGATAGCGGTGGAATATCCGGCTCTGGAAAGTAGCGATAGTCTGCCGAGTCTTCCTTAATCCGTTGTAATACCGTGCGTTGTTTGATGTCGTCCCAACCACGCGTAGTAGTCGCTTGTGGCGCTCCGCTTTCTTCCCATAATTTTGTTTGGCGTTGGATCTCATACAAAAGCGCGCGTTCGACGTTACGGAATGAGTTGATGTTCTTGACTTCTGTCTTCGGGTTCAGCATCAATCCAACGATAGCGCCTTTTTCATCTACCTCGCGCAACGAAATATTAGCGTCGCAACGTAGTTGACCTCTTTCCATATCACCTTCGCTCACACCGAGCGTGCGGATTAGTAGACGCAATTCTTGCAAAAAGATTTTTGCTTCTTCTGCTGACCGCAAGTCAGGCTCGGTCACACATTCTAGCAATGGCGTGCCACCACGATTAAAATCCACAAACGAAAATCCATCAACATGCGTGTTTTTTGCCGCGTCTTCTTCCAAGTGAGCTCGCACAAATCTAACACGGATGCGATCTCGAGCTCCCCCCGGCACGCTCACGTCCAAATGTCCACCCGAAATTACAGGCATGTCAAATTGTGAGATTTGATAGCCCTTTGGCAAGTCTGGGTAAAAATAATTTTTTCGATCAAACTTTGAATTTTCCGCTACAGTTCCTTCAATCGCTTGGCCAAGCAGGACAGCAAAGCGGACAGCCTGCTCATTTGGCACAGGTAAAACGCCGGGGTGTCCCAAGCAAACTGGACAGACATTCGTGTTAGGAGTTTCTGTCTCGTTCACAGGACAACCGCAGAACATCTTGGAGTTTGTTTTCAATTGTATGTGGATTTCAAGACCAATGATTGGGATGAGAGGCATATGTACGTTTCAAGTCGAGGTATAGTCCGACTGAATAGATGATGATGATGGGAAGGTAGAGGACAGAAATGGTGCTCGTTAGAAGATCAACTCCGATTTGATGAACTCCAATGAATATGAGCGCATTGGCGAGCAAACTCACCACAAACAGATAGAGCCCAACAAGCAAAAGGGCACCGCCAAGCAGCCGCCACAAGACATTCCAAAAGCGCCCACGCGACAAGTCTCGGCTCGCGGAAAGTGCGTCTAGCCAACGCTTGCCGTCAAGTACAACCTCGGCTTGCGCAAAGGCGTACCAGACGCTGACGATGATACCAGGGATGAGCAAGAGTAAAAAACCGATGAGCTTGATTATGGTTACGAGCACGATGACGATAATGGCCGGCCAGAGGTGTTTTTTTGCTGTCTGCGCGACATGGTCGGACGTAATCTGTTGTCCCAGAATGAAGTTGGCCGTGACAATCATAAGCGCGACACTTATCCAGATAGAGAGCACGAACAAAATTATATTGACGAGCACTAGCAGGACAGAGCTAACTGTTCCACTCGGAATCGCTACCAGAATGACGTATGACGTCGCAAGTGGCAACAACAGCCATGAGCTGTAACCAATCAAAACACCTGCCGAGCGTCGGTACAGCAGGAACGAAAGGATTAACAGTTCTGTGACAGACGCGAGCGCCGGCATATTTTTGTTAAGATCTTTTTTCAGAGCTCCTGCTCTTGCAGACTGCGGAAAAGCAGGTAATCGGCACTCATAATGAGTGGATTTACCAACGCGTAGAGCACAAGGAAAATCGTCGTACTGCCGATCGCATAAATGCGTACTCCGAGTTCAAAATTGAGTCCCGCAAGATTCGTTGCAAATATTTTTAGCAGATATACTAGAAAGAGCTGAATGGTGAAGATGCCAAAAAAGAAAATCACTTTTGGCAGAACCATGCGCCAGAAGGTAGCCCATCCGCGATCTTGGGTGAGTTTCCAGCTTGCGCGTAGAGCCTGACGACCATGTTTGTCTTCAAGAAGGAGTTGGTAGGCGGAAAAGAAGAGTCGAATAGCAAGGATCGTGCCGATCACTACGGCGCCAAACAGGCCGAGGATGAATAGAATTGAACCTGGAATGGCGAGCACCGGCGCAATCGAATTTCCTAAAATGGATAAAAAGAAGCCTGGAACCGTGAGTAAAGATGTTGCCACGACTGACAAGGCCACCAAGAACCCGACAAGAATGCGAGCAAAGAAAAAATGCCATCCTTCGCGCGAGACCTCACGCAAGGAAATCGCTTTACCTTGCATCTCGCGATCAATAAGACGCGTCGTCGTATTAAAAACCCAAATGGAGATGATAGGAGTGACAATCAAAAAAGTGACAGAGTATAAGACAACACCAAGTCGTTCGCTTGTCGAGAGCACTTGAGCGATGCCGTAGGAGGAGGCTGGGTACAGCCATGTCGCCACAATATTTATGATCGCTACGAGTAAAAGCCAAGACGCCACACTCATGAGCTCAACGAAATGTTTGGTGTAGTGGTGCCACGATCGGTCAATTATTTCTCCAACAGAGATAAGCATAATATTTTTGCGTCAGATCGTACGTCATTGATCGTTTTATTTGAATTGAGGAAATGAAGTTTAGTGCCATGTGAGGTGAAGAGTTCACGAAACCAGTCGCTGGTGTAGCGTTCGTTCAGCAGGCGCAAGAAGGCTTCTTTTTCATAAATGTGTTCATCTTGCTTGTTCGCGCGCCGTGTCAGTCGGTCCATGGCAATGATCGGGTCGAGCGAGGCGACGATCAGATGGTCAGGGGCGTGTCGCATAGCCATGGCGTTGCCGGTGAGTGAAAGAATTTCTTCCAGAGTGATGCTGGCATCTGCCGCAGGTTGATAGATAATAGATGAGCTCACGCCACGTTCTGCAAGGACCGTTGCTCCGCGTTCAAGTGCTGGCAGATAGCAACGCTTGTAGAGCACGAGGCGATCCAGAGCAAAGGCATTGGCGATATCGCGCGGGTGGTACTCTCGACCTTCGCGCACCATCTCATAACGGATCGCCGCACCCGTCCATGCGTAGGTGGGCTCGACGCCAATGATGACGCTCGCTTCACGCATCTGCTCGGCCGTTGGGAGCTCATGATGCAGTTTGCACCACTCACCAACGTCAAAACACTTTTTACCTTTTGACTCCATGGCCTCGCGCATCGCCTCAACGATCGTGCGTTTACCACTTCCATCAATTCCATCAACCATGATGAACATATTAAGTATACCAAAATTAAGCTATTCCAGTCGAACCAAATCCTCCGCGGTCAACAGCTCCAGTTTTTGAGACCTCTAGCATCTCGACGCGCGATATCGGAAGGATCATGGCTTGAGCGATGCGTTCGCCGGCAGTAATCGTTATAGGGTTATCAGTGATATTTTGGACAGTGAGCAGAATTTCATCATTCTCCCCGCAATAATCCGAATCTATTATGCCGATCCCGTTTGCCATGCTGAAGCCTCGTTTTGGGGCGTTTGATGAGCGAGAGGCGACGAGCATGAAATGGTCTTTGGGGATGCAAAAAATGAGTCCGGTGCGAAAGCGGTAAATCTCGCCGGTGGCCAGAACCTTGGTTTCGATCGTCGCCAAGTCAAAGGCCGCCGCTCCTGGGGTTTTGTACTCCGGTAACAGCGCTTCAGGAACGAGGCGTTTTATGGCCAACTTCATACCGGCACATTTTACCCCATCTTATCCACTGGCGACAGACGGCTCGCTTCTGTACAGTGGGGACACTATGAATGTCAAAACTTACGCCAAAGTTCGATCAGAAGATCGCTGTGTGGTTTTTGATAATTCTGAGACAGGGGAGCGGATGGTGGCGTGTGGGGATGGACAAATTTTGCCGTACCGGTCGTTTATTTTGGAAAGCATTTTTGAGTTTGCTCGACCATACTTTCTTTCGCCACAAAGCAATATCACAGCGATTGATGGACGAAAGCTCTCTGGATTGGTGGGCGCCATGCTTGCTCGCCAATCCCGTGCGCCTGGAACTGTGATTGACGTCCTCGTAAAAGAGTTTCTCGTGACAGATGAAGCAGAGGCAAAAGAACTTGGAGTTGCCATTGGAGGATTACGAGAAGGGAAGCTCGAGCAACTCATCGAGCGTATCTTGATTCAGTACGGCGACGATTCCGTGCAAGAGCTTGAGTGGGCCACGGTGTTGTTCAACTCGGTTTCTAACTTGGCTGCAAAAGCGATCGAAGATCGACGTCTCGGCGCTTTCATTGAGCAATCCAGTCGCTACGTGTTGTACACCGAGCGCGATCCCGTCACGGGGAATTGGTTTTACTATCGTGAGCCAAAAATCATGGCTTCACCGCACGCCGCTCGTTATGTGGAATTGATGGACCGTTGCTTTGCGTTGTATGCGGATTTGGCTGACAAGCTTCAGGAGTATTACAAAACGCTCAAGCCGATGGGGGCAACGGAGTATGCTATCAAACCAAATGATCCGACCAAGTATCGATTGGATCAGCTTGACGATGACAAGCAGAAAAAAGAATTCAAGCGCACTTACACTTTTGACATTCGCACCAAAGCCTGTGACACCGCTCGCATCATGTTGCCGGCGGCGACGTTGACCAACTTGGCGATGGTGGCTAACGGCCGCACATTTGAGCATTTGTTGAAACGCTTGTATTCGTCAGGCAGACCGGAGTTTATTGATATCGCCAAGCGTATGCACGAGACGCTTAATAAGGTTGTACCGAAATATGTGAAACGAGCGAGTCCTGAGGGGGAGAAGTTTTGGATTGCAACGGACGTCGCGATTCGAGCGGACATTGCTTCCGTTGCGCCGGAATGGATAAAGGCGAGTGCAGACGGCGAAGAAGTGCGAGTGCATAGCATTCCCCGCTTGCTTTCGAACGAGCCCGAGGCTCTGCATCACTTACTCGCTGCTGTTTATTTCCCTTACGTTAACTGCGCTTACACCGATCTTGTCGCCAAATTGCAAACCCTCCCAGCCGATCAAATCTCGACGCTCCTCCAGCACGCGGTTGGCGATCGCAAAACGCGTCGCGACCGTTCGCCGCGCGGCTTCGAGCACGGCTACGACATCAATGCTGAAATCGTCACAGATTTTGGCATTTTTCGTGATCTCCATCGTCATCGCATGTGTACGCTACAGTGGCAACGACCAAACCCACACCTTGGATTCACCGTTCCGACTGACATTGAAACAATTGGGATGGGTGACGCTTGCCGCACACTCGAAGCAGAAGTTCGCGCACTTTATGATCAAATTTATAAGAGCCTTGGGGCTTCCATGGCCGAGTATGTTGTTTTATTTGGCCACAAAATCCGTTTCTGGTTCGGGATGAACTTCCGCGAGGCTCAGCATTTGCTGGAAATCCGCACCGTCCCACAAGGTCATCCGAACTATCGTCGTGTCTGCCAAAAAATTGCCACAGGACTTTTTGAAAAAGCTCCATGGCTCAAGGATTCTGGTTTGTTGAAATTCGTCGACTTCGACGATTATCTGTGGTCTCGCGCCGACGCCGAGGCTCGTCAATCGCAAAAAGCGATTGAGAGAGGACTTGTTTAAGGTATACTTAAATATATGGCTGAGCAACATCGAGAAGATCCAACGAAGAAAACAAATCCGGCCGATGTGCAAACTACATCCAACCGGGATGGTTCGATGGACCCCGTTAATGCGTATGTTAAGGAGATGCTTGCGAAGTCGACAGATCATGCAAATCAGACTTTCTATACAGATTTGCAGGAGACTCTAAAGTCATTTGAAGAAGCTCCGGAACTTCTTTCACAAATGGACGCGAAGGACAAAGTTGCCTTGATGGAAGAATTTAGTGCGACGATGCGTTATGCGCCTGAATCCGCGAATGCAGATATGGTCTCCAAAGCCGAGGCTTGAGCTGCCTATATGGCAATGGCCGATAAGGTTTATTCACAGGTAGGGCGGGAGGCACCGCGTGAATCAACAAAAATCATTGAATTATCACGAAACGCTTTCGCAGGTCCGGAAATCTTGAAACATTCTGGTCTTAAGGAACTTGGCAGTGAGATGGCTGATGACCTCATGGCGATTCAGAGCGATACGGATTCCTCAACTCTTCGTCAAAATTTGATTTCGTCCATTGATAAATGGCGAGGGCGGTTGGAAGCTAAAATCACAGAGTTACAATCACAAGTTGACGAAGGGAAATTATCCCGCTCACTTTTAGCCGCTGTACGCAATCGTCTGGACATCGGGTTGTATCGTCTCGAACGCCTTGTCGATATCCTAGAACCAGCTGAAAAGAAACAGAAGGAGCAGACGGAAAAAATAAAAGCCGTTGATAAGGCACGTGCAGCGGTCAAAGAAACACTTGATCCTGGTGTCATCGAACGTGAGAAAATTGAGAAGGAAGTGTTGGATGCTATTTTGCGTGATGGGGCATCACAGATGCATACTTCACTCAGAAGTGAGGTGCTTGGGAAAGGATATACCGGACTGCAAACACATGTCGATAAGAAGTTTGGTAGCGAAGCAAGATTTTCGGTCGAACCGTCATTTCAGAAGGCATCTGGTGGATCAAAGGAATCTGACATTAGAAAGATTCTTAATCCATTAGGGATTAACGAAGTCGTTGATTTTAATCGCGTTCAAGAAGACGTGGTTGAATATAGGGAAGTGGAGGTGGCTAAATCCGGATTGGCTGGAATGCTTGGACAGAAAGAAAAACGTACCGTGCCTGATAAAACGGGGACAAGAACCGTCATGCATTCGGAAAAGGTCGCGGGAGGAAAACAGGAGGCACTGGAGCCCATGGAGTTAATGAAAACGGACCCGGCGTTTGTGCGAAAAATGGTAGAGCAGGCCATGTTGAAACAACAAGTAATTCCTGAGGCGGCCTGGAAGAGTGGTGAGAAGAACAATGGGTATCCTTTGCGTCCTCCATACGAAAAATGGCGAGCGCAACATGAAGGGAAGTCGAACGTCTATGTACGCGGAGACTTAGATGGTCCTAATGATTACAAAATCCACAACGAGAATATCTTTTCTGTTGAGTAAGTAGCTAAGTGAGAGTTGTCCTAAGGGGGGTGGTTTAGCGGTGAGCTTCTTTGCGGTCATCAATTTTGTTGATGTCAACTCGTTGAGTTTTTCCGTCAATTTCACAAAGCATACGGTAGTTTCCGATCCGAATTCTAAAGACATCCATTCCGGTCAGTTTTTTCATGTGTAGATGTTTGGTGTCGGGGTAAAGTTGCAAATCGCGAAAGATTCCTTTTATTTTTTGTTGGGCTTCACTAGGAAGTCGTAAAACGAAATCTCTCGCCTCGTCGGAAATAAACACCTGAAACATAGGTGTGATTAACTGAGTTTATCGAGAAATTGGTCGAGAGGAGTGTATCGCCCTTTGGCTTTGATTGCTTTTGAGCGTTTGTAGTCTGAGTCGTTTGGCAAAACGCGTTCAATAATAAACGGCTCACGATGATTCGTGTATTTTCGGTAGATATGACGAAAAAATTCGCTAGTGTTCTCAAATTTTCCGTGACGCATCTCTTTTTCGACATCTTTAGCCAAGGTTTGGTTAAAGGAAATAGTATAGGTTTTGTTCATAGAATTCTACAGTAACATAACTTTCATACTTTGTCAAATATTAAAAGTTGATTTTAGCTCATCTTAAAATGTTTTGAAAGCCTTGGCCCGTGTTGAGTATAGTAGTTGTTCGTCAAACGCGCGTCGCCATAGCAGACCTCTGCGGGCGCGGTGAGATGTTCATAGACCATCTGACAAATTGGCTGGCCGTCGCGCAAGACAAAGTCGTTGTCATGGGTGAACACTTCGAGCACGGCTGGTGTGCCAAGCGTTTCGCCATTTGTGCCATAACCCCACCCTGGGTCAAAGAAGCCGGCGTAGTGTGAGCGAAACTCACCCTTCGAAACATCGTAGGCCATCATCTCGACAGCAAATTCCTTTGGTACGCGAATACCTTCTTTTGTCGCGAAAATATAAAACTCTCCACGGCGCATGATCAGATTTCCATCTTTTGGTTGATGAATCGGCTCAAAAAATTCGAGTGGTTTATAGTCACGACGGCTGTATTCAAGCACACGACTCGACGTCGGTGTACATCGGTAACCAATGATGTCCTCGCTTACAAGATCAATACTCATCGTGAGGCCTTTATGTCCTTTCGCCTCCGTGATCGGAAGCGCTTCCTTATTGACGCCACGAAGAAAACCGTACTGATCGTTGAAGCGACGCAGTTCCTCATCACTCAAGCGCGGATCATGTGTGAAAAAACGCATTTGGTTCAAACGCTCGGCGTAGGCGAGTTTGACTGGGAAGGATTTTGGAATCACTTCGAGCCACAGCTCGCCGTTGTAGCCACGTGGCACATAATCAAACGAGGAAACGCTGTTGACGATCAATCGCGTTTGCAAATTGATGCGTCCACTGGAACTTTTGTTGTTGGTCATGGCGTAAATGTTGCTTGGCAAATCTAACAGCTCGTTCAAGCGAATCAAATAAATACCGTTGAGCTCCAGAGGTTGATTCAAACTTACGGGAAATAGAATTCCGTTTTTTAAAATGTCGCGAATTTTTTCGCCCGGGCGTGGAAGAAACGTTCCACGCATTCGGTAAATTTCGCCACTCACGGATAGATCAATTGACGATGGTTGTAGGTGCTCCTCCTGCGCCTCGCGAATATGGTCAGCATGCATGAGTTCACGAATGTGCTGAATCGCTAGCGCGCCCTTGAATTGTTCGATGGACATAAAAAGGTTATGTCACGGTCACACGAATCGCCGGTCCCATGGTCGCGACAATCGTACAGCTTGGGATGAAAATGCCTTTGGACGACGGACGCCTAGTTTTTTTGAGTGCCTCTATATAAGCATTGAAGTTCTCTACAAGATGCGCGACATCCATTGACACGCGACCGATCGTCACATGGACGTTTCCTGTGTCGTCGTTTTTGAAACTCAACTTACCAGCTTTTTGTTCGGTAATAATTTTTGCAATCTGTAAACCAACCGTATCGGTTTTGGGGTTTGGCATGAGCCCTCTTGGACCCAAAATTTTTGCGGCTTTGGCGAGTTTTGCCATCATTCCGGGTGTGGCTACCGCGACATCAAAGTCTATTTTGCCTTTGCTCGCGATTTCATTAATGAGATCTTCACCGCCGACAATGTCCGCTCCAGCCATTTTTGCCTCGGCTTCTTTTTCTGCTTCAACGAATGCAATTACACGCTTCGTTTTTCCAGAGGAGTGTGGGAGGGTGATCGTTGAGCGAATCGCTTCCTCGCTTTTTTTTGGATCAATCCCAAGTCTGCAATGCACATCAATGGACGCATCAAATTTTATTTTAGAAGTTTCCTTGGCAAGTTTCAGCGCCTCTTCGATAGTGTACGTCATTTTTGGGTCAATCTGGGTCTTGGCCTCCTTAAATCGTTTGCTGGTCATATTTTTTGTGGTTTTAGTGGATCTTATGACCCTCCCACAGGCTCTGTTTCTAACGAGTAGATTTATTCTTTATGTAGGGCCATCCAATCGCGGTACAGCACGCGGAAGTGGACAACGAAGAGCGGAACAGCGACGATCAGCATCGCTAGATTTCGTACGGCATTGCTCGCTTTCGTGCGCTTGTAATTCTCGAGCGAGTTGGCGTTGCGATCCGCGCACTGTGCTTTGAGCTCTTCTTCCGTCGGCGCATCTTCTCCATCTACTACAGCAACCGGTTCGGCAGTTTGTTTTAAACCACCTGTCCCTGTACAGCTCTCAATCCAATCTGGCTGATCTGCAGCGGTAATTACGTAGGTCTTGAGTCCAATGGTCAACAGTTCGACTCCGGCAAACATCATAGTGAACAATGTGATGGTAGAAACTACGGCGAAGTACAGGCGCAGGATAAACGCGGTTGATTGTTTCTCCATATTTTTTTAGCTTTTAGCCATTTATTTCTACTCCCATCTGACGCGCGGTGCCGGCGATGATCTTCATCGCCTGCTCGACATCCTTGGTGTTGAGATCAGGCATTTTTTTCTCGGCTATTTCGCGCAACTGGGCGCTGGTAATTGTAGCGACCTTCTCTGTCAACGGCTTACCGGATCCTTTCTCGATCTTGGCTGCTTTTTTGATAAGACCCGAAGCCGGCGCGACCTTCATGATGAAGTCGAACGTGCGGTCTTCGTATACGCTGATGATGACTGGCACGATCTCTCCGCGACGTTCGGAAGAGGCTTCGTTAAAACGCTTTACGAAATCTCCAATGTTGAGTCCGTGCTGACCAAGAGCCGGACCAACCGGCGGTGCTGGCGTTGCTGCACCAGCTGGAATCTGAAGTTTAATTTGAGTGATGAGTTTTTTTGCCATAGATTAAATCTTTTTGATTTGCAGGAAGTCGAGTTCAATAGGCGTCTCGCGACCGAACATGTTTACGAGAACCTTGACCTTACCGCGTGCCTCGTCCACTTCTGAAACCTTTCCTTGAAAGTTTTTGAACGGTCCATCAACGATAGAAACTTGGTCTCCTACTTGGGCGTCGAGTTTATACTCCGGCTCGTTCACGCCCATACGTTTCTGCAGGGCCTCGATCTCTTCTTGTGCGACTGGTGTTGGAGTAGTGCCAGCGCCGATGAAACCCGTCACGTTTGGTGTATTGCGCACGACGTACCAGCTGTCATCTGTCACCAACATCTCGACAAGTACATAGCCCGGAAAAATTTTTTCTTCGACGACGCGACGTTTACCATTTTTTATTTTTATTTTTTTTTCCTTTGGCACGAGGATACTGAAAATTTTATCCTCCATGTCCATTGAGTCAATACGCTGGCGCAAGTTTTGCGCAACGTTGTCTTCGTATCCAGAGTAGGTGTGGATAGCGTACCAGCGACGGCCAATTTGTGGATCCTGTTTAGGCATAAGTTAGATGCTCAAGAGTTGCTCGAGTCCGAGGTTAAAGAGTTGATCAAGGACAATGAAGAAAATTGCTACGATGGTAGACACTCCTACGACGATGAGTGAGTAGCGGGTCGCCTGTTGCTTCGACGGCCATGTGACTTTTTGCATCTCTTCACGCACATCACGGAAGTATGAGACAAGGCGCTTGATGGAGGTTGCTACAACATTCATAGCTTTTTGTTATCTAAAAACCCCCGGAGGGGGTCTGAATCTGCGGGAATGATACTCAAATGAGCAAAAAAAAGCAAATGAGTCTTCCACAGGCGAGGCACCGTGGCCCCGGCCGTTCTAAATATCGAGGTTTTGTACGTTTTTTGCATGAGTTTGGATGAAGCGCTTGCGTGGAGCTACGTCCGCTCCCATTAACACATCAAACAGCTGATCGGCTGCTTCGGCGTCGTCCACAGTCACTCGCTCCATAGTGCGCGTCTCTGGATTCATGGTTGTGTCCCAGAGCTGTTCTGGATTCATCTCACCTAAACCCTTGTAGCGTTGAATGTTGACTTTCACGCCACCAGATTCGATTACTTCCTCGTCAACCACTTCAATTTTTCCGGCCGTCAGCTCTGTCACGATCTCGCCTTTTTCCTCATCGGAAAACGCATAGCGTACCTGTTTACCAACTTGAATACGGAAAAGTGGAGGCTTGGCAATATATATGTAGCCATTGCGAATGAGTTCTGGGAAGTGGCGAAAAAAAATCGTAAGTAATAGCGTACGGATGTGCGCGCCATCAACGTCCGCATCGGTCATGATCACAACACGATGATAACGCAATGATGTGATATCAAATTGCTCGCCGATATTTGTTCCGAGCGCGATGATTAGGTTTTTGAGTTCGTTGTTGGATAGCATCTTGTCGAGGCGCGCGCGCTCCACATTCAAAATTTTTCCACGCAACGGAAGAATTGCTTGGAAGTGACGATTGCGTCCTTGTTTGGCCGAACCACCAGCGCTGTCGCCCTCCACTATGTAGAGTTCGCTTGTAGAGGCATCCTTGCTCGAACAATCCGCGAGTTTACCGGGAAGCGTGAGACCCTCTAGCATGCCTTTGCGCAGAACGGTTTCACGAGCGGCGCGAGCCGCGGCGCGAGCTCTTGAAGCGAGTACGCATTTTGCAATGACAGCCTCGCCATCGCGCGGATGCTCCTCAAGAAAAATTTTGAGCGCTTCTCCAAAGATTGACTCTACACTAGTGCGAGCTTGTGGAGTCCCAAGTTTTCCTTTTGTTTGCCCTTCAAACTGTGGGTCCTGCATCTTTATACTGATGACAGCCGTGAGGCCCTCGCGCACGTCCTCACCAGTCAAATTTGTATCCTTCTCCTTGATGTAACCTTTGGTGCGCGCATAATTATTCAGTTCGCGTGTTAGCGCCGTTCGGAATCCTACCAAGTGTGCGCCACCTTCCGGGTTGATGATGTTGTTGGTGAAGCAGAAAACCGCCTCGTGATATTCCTCTGTATACTGAAAGCCAACTTCGACGGCAATTTGCGTCTCTTCGTCTTCGCTATTTACGTAGAAAACATTTTCATGCTTGGCCGTTTTAGAGCGATTCAAAAATTTTACATACGACTGAACGCCGCCCTCAAAGTAAAATCCATAGGAGATAGACTCTGGACCGCGTTCATCAATAGCGATCAAGTGGACGGCCTTGGTGAGGTAGGCCTGCTGGCGAAAACGATCGAGCACAGTTTGAAAGTTGAACTCAACCGTCTCGAAGATCGAGGCGTCAGGCTCAAAAATAATTTTCGTCCCATGTGAGCGCGTTTTGTCGCCACGATGAACTTTAGATGTTGGCTTGCCAATTTTATACTCTTGGCTCCAGACGTAGCCATCGCGCGAGACTTCGGCTCTCAAATATGTGGAGAGCGCATTGACGACCGAGACACCAACGCCATGCAGACCGCCAGAGACTTTGTAGCCACTGCCTTCACCGCCGAATTTTCCTCCGGCGTGTAGCTTTGTTAGCACGAGCTCAAGTGCCGAAACCTTGAACTGCGGATGTGGATCAACTGGAATGCCACGGCCGTCATCCTCAACCGACACGCGATTGCCAGGAAGCAAACGAAAAATGACCTTGCTTGCATGGCCGGCCATGGCCTCGTCAATCGAGTTGTCAACTACCTCCCAGATGAGGTGATGCAGTCCGGTCGGTCCAGTTGAGCCGATGTACATGCCTGGGCGCTTGCGGACTGGCTCGAGCCCCTCAAGTACCGTGATTTGTTTGGCGCCGTATTCGCCCACCTTTGCCTGCTTTTTCTTCTCTGCCACAGATCTAACATCAAAATTAACGGGTTTAGAATAGCACGAGCTGGGTAAATTGGGAAGGCGAAAATGGAATGGTTTGTGTTATAATAAATTTATGCCCAACTTCGTGGATCAAGAACAAAAAGAGTTTGAGCGGTTCTATAAGACGAGCCTGCTTTGGATTAAACTGCGGCCGACGTCTAGGCGTGTGGGACTGCTTACGTTTTTTCTTGTGGACACGGTGCTTCTGCTCATTTTCGTATGGTCATTCCTAGACTACGGCGTGTTTGATTTTTTCAAGGAGCGTGCGCAACTCGCGGAGATCATTGCCAACTCAACCGATTTGCGACCGATTTCGCAGGATCGTGGTGCAAAGGGGATTAGTGAACTCGAAACAGGCGCATTCGGCCTCACAGACAACCGCGCTGACTTTTACAGCGTTGTCAGCAATCCGAACGCCGATTGGTATGTCAGGTTTAATTATTATTTTTCGTATGGTGGCGTGCAGACAGAACCAGTCGTCGGATTTTTACTGCCCGGTGAGACAGAGAAGACGCTTGTACAGCTTGGCGTTCCTGTTGAGAGCGTTCCACGCACCGCACAAATTATTCTCACCGACGTGAAATGGACGCGTGTTGACACACACGAGATTTCTGATTATGAAAGTTTCGCGAACGACAGACTCAATTTTTCTTTTGAGCAAGTTGATTATGAACGCGATGTTGACTTGAACGGTACGAAGATTGGGCGTTCAACATTTGTGCTCACCAACAACACAGCCTACGGATTTTGGGAACCAATATTCGTGATAGTCTTGCGTCGCAACAGTTCCATTGTCGGTGTTACAACAACAACGGTGCCAGGTCTTGATGCTGGCGAGGCGCGTTCCATCACGGTTAATTGGTTTGGAACAATCCCGAGCTCGAATAGCACCGAGGTGGAAACAGTGATTGATATTTTGGACGCGTCGGTTTTTATGCCACCAAGTGGTGAGGCCTCGGATGACGTTCGGGAAAGAATTCGCATTAAAGATTAATTTGTGGGACGACTCACAGCCATGTTGCCCAAATTCGACTGGGTGCAACTAGGGGCCATGTTTGTTCTGGTGGCATTTGGGCTTGCGGCGATCTATTCTGTCGCGTTGTCCGCGGAAAGTGGTGATTTACAATTTTTTCAAAAACAACTCGTCGTTTTTGGGATCGGCGTGGTCCTTATCGTTTTCATGGCTTTGTCGAACTATCGTTTGTTTCGCAACTGGGCCTTTCTCTTGTACCTGATCGGGTTATTGCTCCTTGTTGGCGTCCTATTATTCGGCACAACAGTGCGTGGTACGACAGGCTGGTTTAGGCTTTTGGATTTTCGTTTCAACCGGTGGAGTTTATGAAACTCTCGCTTGTGTTTGTTCTGGCAAAATATTTTAGCGAGAAAGCGCGGCGTCAGTTTGGCTGGCGCGAATTGTTTGCGAGTGGACTGCTGACCATTGTTCCGAGCGTGCTTGTGTTCGCGCAACCTGATTTTGGTTCAGCTTCCATTCTTGTTGGTATCTGGGTGGTCTTTGTATTTTTTGCCGGTATCAGGCTACGCCATGCTCTTTTTCTTTCAGTCCTGTCGGCCATGTCAGCTTTATCAGCATGGTTTTTCTTCTTTGCTGATTATCAAAAAGAGCGCATCATGATTTTTTTTGATCCAGCGCGTGATCCACTTGGCCACGGTTATAACGTACTGCAAGCAATCATCGCGATCGGGTCGGGAAAATTTTTTGGCCGTGGACTTGGTTTTGGTTCGCAAAGCCAAC
This sequence comes from Patescibacteria group bacterium, assembly GCA_038065815.1. GTDB lineage: Bacteria > Patescibacteriota > Patescibacteriia > UBA9934 > CAMTUG01 > JBBTQF01. The sequence goes on along the minus strand of JBBTQF010000038.1, from coordinate 2,455 downwards.
TCAAATTTCTCCCAGAGAGCCAGACAGATTTTATTTTTGCTGTCATCGCAGAAGAGCTCGGCTTCATCGGTGTCATTTTTGTGCTCGGCGCGTTCGTGCTTTTATTTTTACGCCTCTTTCATCTTATGCAAGTCTCTCGTGATGACTACACGAGTTATTTGCTTATTGGATTTGGGGCAATCTTGTTCATTCAAGTCGTCGTGAACGTCGGTATGAATTTAGGCCTTTTGCCAGTCACCGGAATTGCCTTGCCATTTGTGAGCTATGGCGGAAGCTCACTTCTGATGAGTCTTGCGATCGTCGGCTTGATGCAGAGCATTGCGGTACGGAGTGGTTCAAAGGTATCCTAGAGGAAAGTATGGCGACTTCAAAAAATAATTTTTGGGACGATGGTATGAGACTCATCTCATATTGTCCGCTGTGTCAGTCTGAATTTCATCCGATGGAAGCGCAACTTTTGGGCGAGCGCGGTGAGAGGCACCTAGTCCACGTGCGCTGTGTGCATTGCCATAATGCGATATTGGCATTAGTGCTCGTGACTAAGGTGGGAGTGAGCTCGGTCGGCCTTGTTACCGACCTCACTTATGATGATGTGCTCAAATTTCGGGCTTCACGACGTATTTCGGTTGATGATGTGCTTTCAGTGCACGAAGAACTTGAAATAGGTAGCCTCTTGACGTTACTTACGCATTCTGGTTAAATTCCGACAGAATTTACGAGAAAATGTTATGGATTTGATTAATTTGATAGCGAGCAAGCGCGAGAAAGTTGGAAATCGCAAGCCGTTTCAGGTGCGTGCCCAAGGTAAAATTCCGGCTATCGTGTATGGAAGTGGTAAGGAGCCACGCCCAGTCAGCGTTGATGGGCGTGAGTTTGGACATGTGTATCGTAAGGCTGGTGAAAGCACGCTTGTGGATCTCGTGGTTGACAGCGCCGTGCCTGTGAAAGTTCTAATTCAGGATTTACAGCGCGACGTTCTTGCCGGTAATGTGACACACGTTGATTTTTTTGAGGTGAACATGAACAAGGAGATTGACACGAAGATCAAAATTGAAATTGTTGGTGATGCGCCTGCGGTGCGTGAACTCGGTGGAACGCTCATTCAGACGCTCGAAGAACTCGAAGTGCGTTGTCTCCCTGGTATTCTTGTACACGAACTGCTTGTTGATGTGAGCGGGCTTAAGGCCTTCGATGATGCTGTGTACGTGTCTGACATCAAGGTTCCAGAAGGGATGCAGGTGAAAAATGATCAGGAAGAGATGGTGGCCAAGGTGGAAGAGCCACGCTCGGAGGATGAGATTGCCAAACTCAATGAAGCAGTGGTCGTTGATATCTCGGCAGTGGAAGTGGAGAAAAAGGGAAAGGAAGAGACAGAAGATGGGAAGAGTCTTGTGCCGGAGGAGGAAACCAAAAAAGAGCAACCATGAGCAAACGCTCAAAACAAAGTCATCGTACTCTGTCGTTGCTTTTCGTTTTAGGTGGTGTTTTGTTCATCATGGCTGTGTGGCTCGGTGTGCGTGTGTTGGGCAGTGGTGTGTATGCGGATGTTGTTACACTCGCCACGACAAAGACAGAGCTCATGCGCCATCCGCTCACTGGTGAGGCTCTTTCCACCACGGCTAATGGCGAGCTTGAATTTGATTTCGATGTGCCGTGGGTCTACGCGCTCATGATAGACAACTCGATTGACGCATGGCCACAGCGTGGTGTGGATCAAGCGTTTCTAGTGATCGAGGCGCTTGCGGAGGGACGCATACCACGTTTCGTCGCGTTCTATAGTTCTGATCAATCAGTCGAGGTAATCGGTCCGATTCGTTCCGCGCGACCATATTTTATTGATTGGGCAAGTGGGTTTAGCGCGCTTTTCGCGCATGTTGGAGGATCACCAGCCGCCCTTGACGAGCTCGAGGTAGCTGTGGTTTTTGATTTTAATCAATATTACCTTGATGAATATTTCTGGCGTTCGTACTGGCGTTACGCGCCACATAATGTGTATACCTCGACAGACCTGCTAGGCAAAGGACTGGCGACGATGATTGAGGAAGGCAAGGTACCGAGTTATGAGTATTGGCAGTTTAAAGATGATGCTCTAGTTGAATCTCGAGTTGATGAGGCTGTGAACGCCACTGTTGATTTCGGCACGGATGAGTATTTTGTTGAGTGGAAATACGATTCAGATTTAAACGCATATGTTCGTTTTCAGGGCGGATCGCAGATGATCATGGAGGACGGTGCGGAGATTATTGCCAACAATGTGATTGTGATAAAAACAGATATTTCTGTGATTGACGCGATTGGGCGGCGTGAGACCCGTACCATTGGTGAAGGTTCGGCTGAAGTTTATCAGGACGGTACGGCCGTCGTGGCAACATGGGAAAAAGAGTCGCAAGATAAGCCACTCAAGTTTTTTGATGAAGCAGGGCTCGAAATCAAGATGAACGCTGGTGTGACATGG
>JBBTQF010000037.1:0-1285 GCA_038065815.1 Patescibacteria group bacterium | reverse complement strand
ATCGTGTGGAGCCTGTTTGGTTGTCCGTCCGAACATTTTGGAATATCGCATATCGGGCATTAACGCTTTAATTCTGTGGGTAATTTAGGTCGGCAAGTGACGGTCGGATTGAACCAGAGGAAGCCGGTGATCCATCGAAGGAGCGAATCCGGCGTCCGACATCCACGTGAGCGATTGAGAACGGAACGAATCCTGCCGTTCGTGTTCTCGAGCGCGTTCGTGGTTGCCGGCAGGCGAAGCTCCGGATGGAGATAACAGGCGCGGAACTCGTGGAGATAGCGGAGCGTTTCCGTGACGATCATCTTCAGCCTCCTTGGACACTGTCCGTTTTGTCCGAGGAGGAAGAACCGATCGGCGATCTTCAACGCTTGCTGTTCGTCACGCGTATTCATGAGTGCGTACGCGAGACGCTTCAACTCTTGCCGTCCTTCCCACCAGCTCACCGCCCGCTTGTTATCTCCACAGAGAGTTTCAAGGCGAAGTAGCAGATGCGCCTGGCAACGCTGAAAGACCCAGCCGCGAGGCTTCGCGATACCGCCGGCACCGCTGAAACTGTCGGAAACAACGGCCAAAACCCGCTTCCTCATTTCTTCCGGAATCTCATCGATGACTTCCCGCCACTGCTTCTGCGACTCGTTTCCGGGTCGTAGGACCGGGCGCAGGAAATGGAGCGTGTCCTCACCCACGGCTCGCAAGCCCATGAGGTACGCCGTGTGCCGTTTCTCGTCGTGACGAAACCAGATGGCGTCCATGACGAGGATGAGAGAACCTGCCGGAGGCTCGTGCGGCCATGGACGCTCGGCAAGGACCGAGAGCGACGCGGCGTGACGTTTGGAGAGTGCGTCCGCGCTCACGGAACTTCGACGAGCCTGCTGGACGATGGTGAGTTTCTCGACGAAGGTTTTCTCGAGAGCTTCCACGCGACGCTTCAAAGGCTTTCGTCCCCGCTTCTTCGCTCGCGGCGTCCATGTTGCGCCACAGGTCAAGCACTTCTGTCGGCGGCCTCCGTGACTGATGGAACGACGATGGAAACAGTGCGAGTTCGTGGTGTTGTCTTGCATACACCGCCAACTCTCACAGGAAACCGCTCGTTTGTCTCTTTACTCAGCTGATTTTCTTCATGGGTCACCCACAGAAATTCGGCGTTTATCCCGTATATGTCAAACGTACCTTGGTACAAGAAAGAACTTTATATTGACCACGTGAATATTGTTGAGATTGTAGCCATGGCGGAAAATCTGTCGGTTATGCTTGAGGCAGGTCTTACAGTGTCGGAGGCCTTGGA
>JBBTQF010000036.1:0-8882 GCA_038065815.1 Patescibacteria group bacterium | reverse complement strand
AATGTCTTTGCAAGAGCTAACAGAGTACTGCATGAGGAGGAGGGAGGGGGCATGGAGGATTAAATAATCTGAATCTTTTTGGCAGTAGAGAATCTGGCGGTAACGACTTCCCAATCTATCGCCTTCATGAACGCCTCGATGTAGTCAGCTCGCTTTAGACCGTGGTCTGTCATATATGCGTGTTCAAATACGTCCAGGACGAGTAGCGGAGTGCATCCAACAAGGTGGCCCGTGTCATGTTCCGTTATCCATACGTTTATGAGTTGTTTTTCGATCGGGTCCCAAGCCATGATAACCCATCCAATTGCTCGCATCACGGCCATCACCTTAAACTCGGCAAGCATATTCTCAAAATCAGTAGGGATCGGAGAGCTCTCGCCTTTTTTCAAATTTTCAAAATAGAACTCATGTAGACGCATGCCGTTCCATTCCCACCCAAGCCTTTGTTTGAGCGACACGAATTCAGGACCGACGGTTTTGCCTTCAGCCAACATTGAGGCGATAGCTTCCTGTGTCGCATTCGTATTTTTTACATATCCCTGATAGAGCGTGAAATGGTTCTTGAGTAGTGTTTCCGAGAACCCATCAAGCCCAATCAGATGATCGAAATTTTTTGCCTCGTATGCCATAGCGCGTTATCATTTTACTCAATAGACTTGTTGCCAAATAATCTTATGCCTGCAAAACATCATATTCGGCTGCAAGCCATTTTCGGAAACCTCGAAGTAACCCTGTTATTCCTTCGGTCTCCTCAAACGGCTTTCGCTCGAATCTGATTTTTTTCGGCTACAAGCTTATTTGGCAACAAGTCTAATCATGCTATCCTGAACATTAGTAAAAGTAAATGGAAGGCTTATTATCACGGCCAGAGAATATCCTGCGTATTATGCGACGACATTTTTTGCTCATCATTATCACCGTCTTTGCTCTTGGTTTAATCATCTGGGAGGAGATTCAAAATCGCCAGCCTCTTGTTGAGTCCTCGACCGAGGCCGTTATGGTGGATCGAGATGCTCGTGCGATTCCTGCGATCAATGATCCACAGTTTGAGTCTGTAAAAACGGCCGATGCACATTTGAGCGATGATGGACTCGGAATTGGTCTTGAGGTAAACGGCGTTCGGCGATTTTATCCTTATCAAATTTTAGCCTGGCATGAAATTGTGAATGAGACGTTCGGCGGTATTGAGCTGGTAATCACATACAGTCCGCTCTCTGGTAGTGCCGTGGTTTTTCTTCGAGAACTAAATGGCAAAATATACACGTTTGAAAACTCAAGAAAACTTTTGAATAACACGCTTGTTATGAAAGATAAAGAGACAGGTATGTTGTGGCCTCAATTGAAGAATGATCTCGTGATTTATCCGTCAAATGTCACGACATGGGCGAAGTGGAAAGAGGCGAACGTGTACGGTTCAGTGTTGAGTCGGCAGACTGGATATGAAATGGATTACACGAGCAGTCCGTACATTGGCTACGAATCGTCGGCAGATATTTTTTATCCACTCACTAGCCTCGATGGACGTCTTTCGCCAAAGACGCTAGTTAGTCCGCGTGATGGTATTGTGAGTTACTGGTTCGCGTGGACAGCGTTTTATCCAGAAACCGAGTTGATTGAACCATTTGCAATTTGATTATGTCTACGTTATACGTTGTCGGAACTCCGATCGGAAATCTCGCAGACATCACCCTGCGCGCTCTTGAGATTCTTAAATCCGTCGGCACAATTGCATGCGAAGATACGCGCGTAACATCAAGATTGCTCGCGCGTTATCAAATTCAGAAACCACTCATTTCAGTCCATCAATATTCACGAAATGAAAAACTGATGGAGGTGTGCGAACGTCTCGCTCGTGGTGAGGATGTGGCGTATGTGACTGACGCGGGCACACCAACGATCTCCGATCCAGGCGCTGAGCTCGTTGCATTTGTGATTGGACACGCTCCAGAGACAAAGATCATACCGATCCCCGGAGCTTCCGCTGTAACTACGGCGCTCTGCATTTCAGGCAAGCCCGCAGATGAGTTTCTGTTTCTGGGCTTTCCGCCACACAAGAAGGGACGAAAAACTTTTTTCGATAAACTTGCTCTTGAGAAACGGACAGTGGTGTTTTATGAATCAACGCATCGTATTTTGAAAGCTCTTGCCGAGCTTGAAAAAAGGACGCCAGATCGTCGTCTCGTCGTTTGCCGTGAGCTCACAAAATTGCACGAGACGACTTATCGCGGAACACCAGCGCAGGTGACAGAACAGCTTGCTAGGAGTAGCATCAAAGGCGAATTCGTCATCGTTTTATGAAATTTTACGTCACCACACCGATCTACTACGTCAATGATAAACCGCACATTGGCCATGCCTATACGACGATTGCCGCTGATGTTTTGGCGCGCTATCACAGACTCAAGGGTGATGAAGTTTTTTTCTTAACAGGCACAGATGAGAACGCGCAAAAGAATGTTCAGGCCGCCGAGAAGTTAAACAAAGACACGCAGACGTATGTTGATGAGATGAGTTTTCTTTGGCAAAAGACGTGGAATGACCTCGGTCTCTCCCATGATGACTTTATTCGTACAACGGAGGAACGCCACCTCGTGGCTGTGAAAAAGTTTTGGGAAGCTGTTCAAGCAAAAGGAGACATCTACGAAGGTGAGTATGAGGGTTGGTATTGCGTAGGTTGTGAATCGTTCAAGACGGAGTCTGATTTAGTGAATGAGGAGTGTCCATCGCATAAAAAGAAACCAGAATGGCTCAAGGAGAAAAATTATTTTTTTCGTCTCACAAACTACCGCGATCAGCTTCTCGCTCACATTGACGCGCATCCTGATTTTATTCAGCCAGTCGCTCGTCGCAATGAAGTGCGTTCGTATGTTGAGAAGTTTATGACTGACGTTTCGATCAGTCGTTCTTCTCTCAAGTGGGGAATTCAAGTGCCTGGTGACGAGGACCAGCGCATTTACGTTTGGTTTGACGCGCTTATCAACTATCTTACGGCTGTCGGATACGGCGTGGATGAAGTCATGTTTAAGAAGTTCTGGCCTGCAGACTTGCACCTTGTTGGCAAGGACATCATCAAGTTTCATTGCGCGTTGTGGCCAGCAATGTTGTTCTCGGCCGGCGTGGCGCTCCCGCATCACGTGTTCGCGCATGGATTTTTTACTATTGACGGAGAAAAGATGAGCAAGACGATTGGTAATGTGATTGATCCGATTGCGGTTGCGCAAAATTTTGGAGCCGACGTTTTACGCTACTTTTTATTTCGTGAAATCACCTTTGGCGAGGATGGAGATTTTTCAATCGCGCGTCTGGAACAGCGCTACGATGGAGAACTTGCCAGTGAGCTTGGAAACCTCGTGCAACGCGTGCTCATCATGGCGCAGAAGTATGGCGTCGCCAGTGCGCCGAAAATTGAACTCTCAATTGACGGCTGGACGAAGGATTACACTAGCGCCATGAATGAGTTTCGTCTGCACGATGGCTTGCAGGAGGCTGGACGTATTGTGCGTGAGGCAAACCAGTTGATTGATAAGCAGGCACCGTGGAAACTCGCCAAGGATGGAAAACGAGAGGAGCTCGAACAAGTGCTAAATGAGCTTCTGACGATGATTCACGCCGTCGCCTGCATGCTGGAGCCGTTTATGCCGACAACGAGTGAACGAATTTTCTCGCAACTCAAGATTATGACAGCAGAGCCTCTTTTTCCTCGTCGTAACGTGATATAATAAGCTATATGTTATCACTTGCTGACGTTCTGATACTGATTATTGTTTTCGGTTTTGCCTTTGCTGGCTTTTTCTTTGGGCTTATCCACACGTTTGGAAGTCTCGTTGGGACGATCGCCGGATTTTTGGTTGCGTCAAAGTTTTCATGGGTTGTTGCTGGTTGGCTTGAACCACTGCTCGGCTCAAGTGGCGTGGTGAAAGTTATCATTTTTATTTTGCTTTTCCTGCTTGCCTCGCGCCTCGTTGGATTTATTTTTTGGATCGTCGAAAAGGTTTTCAACTTTGTCTCAATAGTTCCGTTTATCAAATCCATCAATCGCCTACTTGGTGCCGTGCTTGGATTTTTGGAAGGCATTATCATTGTCGGTGCCGTACTCTATTACACAAATTCGATTTTACCGGAGTGGGTCTTGAGTCTCGGAGGAACATCTAGTTTTAGCACGTATACGGTTGCCGTATTCAAAGCACTGTTTGGATTTATTCCGGGTTGGATACTATAAAGAGTCGAGGCTATGATTGACACGCACTGCCATATTCACTTTCGAGCTTACAAGGAGGATATGGACGCTGTGATAAGACGCACGCTTGAAAAGGGCGTGCGCATGATTACGGTTGGGACGCAGTCAACAACGAGCAGGAATGGCATTGAGGTTGCGGAAAAATATGATGGCATATATGCGACAATCGGATTGCACCCCAATCATACCTGCGAGCAACATTTTAAGGATGAGCTTGAAGATATTCAGACGCGTTGTGAGAGTTTTGATCCTACTTATTACCGCCAGCTTGCAAAACACCCGAAAGTCGTGGCCATAGGGGAGTGTGGCCTCGATTATTATCGTATTCCGTCAGAGCTTGATCGCGAGAAATTTATTGTAAAACAAAAAGATGAGCTTCGAGCGCAACTTGATCTTGCTGATGAGCTCAACTTACCTGTCATTATTCATTGTCGCGATGCGCACGATCAGCAGGTCGCCATACTTAAGGAATTTGTTGATGCTCGAAAGCTAGCGCGACGCGGTGTGGTTCATTGTTTTACGGGAACGATTGAGGAGGCTGTGGCATATCATGCGATTGGATTTTTGACGAGCTTCACAGGCATCATCACATTTCCGCCTCGTAAGAATGAGGGGCTGATTTCGCCACTGCACAAAGTCGTCCGCGATTGTCCGCTGGAAATGATTCTGCTTGAGACCGACGCGCCGTATCTGACACCAGAGCCGTATCGTGGAGAACGCAACGAACCGTGGATGGTACAATTCGTTGCTCAAAAGATAGCAGAGATGAAGGGGATCTCGATTGAAGAAGTAGATCGTGTGACAACACAGAACGCGGAAAAGTTATTTGGATTGGATTGACACTGAAGAGACAAAAAAGCATGAGGCCCATGGAACGTTACTTCCATGGGCCTCGCGTTTGTGTTTGGGTCGAGTCGTTCGACCCAGATGTTTAGACGATCACGGCCTTGATCTTCTCCCCGAGGAAGTAGATCACGGCCATGAGACGCTCCAACTGCTTCTTGTCCTGCAGGTCGAACCCGACACCGAGCGTCGCGTAGGCCGCGACGATCTGGGAGAGTTCTCCGCCGTGGGTGAGATCGTACACCCGCGCGTCCACGGTGGGGACCGTGAACTCGTGGAGGCTCAACATCGCGACGGCGTTGTACTCGCCCCTGACACCGTTCATGATGGTGTGTTTTACCATCACGACCGGCAGTTCAACCGTCACGGACGCCGTTTCCTCCTTCAGCTGACGATCCTCGCGGACCGCCTTCTGCAGGAGAACGTCGCGCAGGTGCTGATGCAGGGGCCGATTCCAGTCGAACTCTTCTTCCAGCGCGACGGCGGTGAGCCGAGTGAGCGCGTCCTCGCCAGCCGAGGCCGACTGGAAGTCCTTGAGGCTCGCACCATCGAGGATCTCCACGAGGCTCGGGACCTGCATGGTCTCGAACGCCGAGTTCGCCTCACGGAACATGAGGTTGACCTCCTCCTTCGCCATCTTGCTGGCCTGCTTGATGGCGTCCGTCACCTGGCCGATCCGGAAGTCCAGATCGTCGTCCTCGGTGAACATCCCGATCCTGAGCAAGTACGCGTAGGTCGCGTGCTCACTGTCGATCGCGGTGTCCATCAGATTCTCGACGAGCCCGTTGATGACGGCGCCGTCCATGTACTCCTTGGCAAGCCCGAGGGCCGCCTCGAAGTCCAGAACGTAGCCGAGCTCGATCACGGTCGGGCGCATCTTCGGATCGATTGACCCGAGCTTCCCGGCGTAGGTGACGATGATCAGAGACTCCAGCTCATCGTACCAGGCGAGAAAGCTCTGACCGAGCGGTACGATCTGACTCCTATGGCTCAGCTTTACGAGTTTTCCGTCCTCGTCCCCGATCATGTACCCACCGCCCTTTTCACGTGGCGACGAATCCATTTTGATGGCCATGGTTTCGGTGATGCGCAGGCCAGGGGCGTGCACATCGTTCTCGATGACCTTGATCGCCTGTGAAGCCCGTCCGGCCTGGACAAAGCTCATGTTGGCGATCTCGACCTCGCGGGGGTTGTTGAGTCCCCACGCGATGAAGACCCACGGGCCACCTTCCTTGCGTGGCCTCATCATGTTGCCCTGCAGGGCACCCTTGCTGGACCGCAGTTCGTCCCTGTCCTCATCCTCAACGTATTTCACGTTGAGGATCTTGATCGGGACGATGAAGTCCCGTTCATAGTCGAACGCATCGGGGGCTCCTGAAAGGAGCTTCCCGCGGATGAAATCCTTCTGTCCCCTGAAGCCGCCCTTCTCGATCGAGAAGGCGACAACGAAAGTGATAGGATTGCCACTCTCGTCCTTGACGATCCGCTCGTCGACCCTCTCCATCATCTTCTCGATGTCGTCCTTACGGCGACTCGGGGTCATGCAGAGGGCGGCAGTGAGCCGCGTCGCGCGATAGAATCGCCGGCTCGCCTTGACGAGCGAGCTGATCTGCAGAGAGGTGGACGATTCGCCACCACCATCGATCACCGCCGCTTTTGCGGCGCCGGCCCTGTTCATGTCGGCGACTCGACCCGCGAGGTCGAGATTCGCGAGCCCGGCAAACGCCGGGTTGAACGGTCCCTCGATCCCACCTGGGCTCGAGCTGGAAGTTCCATTTGACATTGGATCTCTCCTTGACGGCTTTAAGCCATCTTTTTGCCCTTGTGGGCGTGAAGCTTTCTATTTCTGGCGGAATGCCAGCCACGAAAACTATCATAATTTTTTAATTCTGTCAACTTTAGATCCAATTGAAACTGGCTAAATAATTGACATTTTTGGAGAGATATGCTATTTTTTATCGTCCAATTTCGTATTGGATTAACAACAACACCAAAAACCCGAAAGGGAAGGAGGCCGTGATGGCCGATCTACGTCAACAGGGACTGAATTTGATCTTCTGGAAACGGGAAAGGCCGTCGGAAGATCAGATCAAAGCGATCATCTCAAAGGGGATCGGGTTGACCCCCAAGGATGGAGGCGGGGTCGCCGATGACACCAAGAGTGGTGTTGACGCCTTCATGAAGGCGAGCGATCAGGAGGCGTTCATCGCAACGTTTCCGCCGGAGTTGCACGACGTACTTCGTCGTATCGCTCCGAAGAAGAAGGGAGTTGTCGTCAAAAACGTCATTCAGCCGGTAGAGGTACTGGTAGGTAAAAAGGAGGAAGAAGTGGCAGAAGACAGGAACCACTCCGACGCTGAAAGGCGCAGGGCCGAGGCGGAAGCGAGAAGGCACAAGGTCGAGGCGGACGCATCGAGCATCGCTCTTCTGCAAAAGGCCGAAGCCGAACGCGCCGCTGCCGAAGCGAAGAAGGCGACCGCGGAGCTCGAGGCGAAGAGGGCAGAGGAGGATCGCAAGGCCGTCGAGGCGAAGAAGGCGACCGCGGAGCTCGAGGCGAAGAGGGCAGAGGAGGAGGCTCTGGCGAAGGCTGAAGCCAGGAGGCTCGAGGATTCTCGGTTGCGAGCCAAGAGGATACGAGACGCTGTTGCGACAAGGAATGCTGGTGGTTCGCCTGCCACTCCGCCCGCATCGCCGGTCGTTCCTCCACCAGCTGCGACTGATCCGTCCGTTACCACGAAGAGAGGCGTGACGATCACGCTCGACTCCGTGAAGCTGGGTTGGATCGTTACAGGAGTCGTTTTGGTCCTGTTCCTCGTCTACCATTTCTGGGGGGACGAGCGGGTAACGGCCTCCGTGACTCCAAGCGCATCGCCCACCACGGAGTTCATAGGCCTCATTGAGGACGAGGCCAAGATTCGCGCCTCCTGCGTACGACTCAAGTACGCGGAGAAGGAAGACGCACCGCGCTGTGACCTTTTGGTCCAGCGCTGGATGAAAATGAATGGGATCAGCGAGTAGGTCCCTACACACGACGCATAGCCGGCCATGGGTTTCTCCACGGCCGGCTTCGCTTTTTAACAACACCCTTGCACACATGACGGTTCTCCAATATAATAGCCCCGATTTATGGCTCGTCAGGATCGCGAACTTTACGCTCTTGCCTTCAAGATTTTTGGTGATTTTGGCGTGAGTATCGCCGTTCCAGCCGTTCTCACAGCCTTACTCGGTAAATGGCTTGATGTCCGCTACGGTACCGAGCCTCGCTGGCTCATTATCCTTCTCGTCTTTGCATTTATTCTCACAGCCTTCAGCATTCGACGTAAAGCAAGGCGCTACGGTGATGAGTACCAACGGTTGATCAAGTAATATGATCCCACTCGCGGCTGAACCAATTATCTATCTTGGAACATTCCCAATTACCAATTCAATGGTGATGGCATGGGTCGCTGTCCTCTTTTTTATTATCATTGCTGGCATCGCTCGTAGGCGCGTCGGCCTTGTCCCAAGAGGCATTCATAATTTATTTGAGACAGTTATTGAGCTAATTCTTGGCGAAGTGCAAAAAGTAACAGGTGATCGTGCTCGGGCTCGGCAATTTTTGCCGATCGTCGGCACGATCTTTTTATTCGTGTTGGCTGTAAATTGGATGGGGCTCATTCCGGGTGTTGGCTCGATTGGGCGTTATGGGCTCGTGCATGGTGAGATTGAGCTCGTGCCATTGTTCCGCGCGGCTTCAAGCGATCTGAATCTCACGCTGGCGATAGCAATTTTTCCGGAGTTATAATAAGATTATTATTTGAAT
>JBBTQF010000035.1:0-3837 GCA_038065815.1 Patescibacteria group bacterium | reverse complement strand
GTCAGCAGACGCGCATTTCCATCTTTGCGATCATCCACGATTGTTGCTACTCCATCAACATGCCCAAAAATGAGATGCCCACCGAGTTCCTCTCCAAGTCGCAACGATGACTCGAGATTCACTGGCGTGCCAACGCTCCAATCCATCGCTGTTGAGAGACGCAACGTCTGAGGCATCACGTCTGTAGAAAAACTCTCCGCATCTTTTTTAACAACCGTCAAACACACACCAGCGACATTGATCGAGCTTCCGAGTTTAAGTCGTTCAAGTATATCGGACGGGGCAGAGAAACGAAAAATCGCTCCGCCATCCTGCAGGTCATTTCTATCAATCACGGTACCCCTATGTCGAATTATGCCTGAATACATATTTTACGCGCTCAAGATCGCCAAGAATCTTTACGAACATCTGCTCCGAACTTTCAAACTGAATGAGCGGACTTACCTGTTCAAGGAGTTCAATCACTATCTCTTTTTCGTACAGATCACCATCAAAGCCAAGTAGGTGTACTTCGCATAAAACGCCATCCTCTATGCGTCGTAGACATGCGACTGAAGGCCATGACCTCTGCTCAAGCGTTGTTTTAGCCGCAAAAACGCCATCAACTAGCTCGTCGTTTGATGTCAGAAGCACATTTGCAGTTGGAACTCCATAAAGATCCCTGCCTTTCCCTGCCCCTTTAATTACCGTCCCGATGACCGTCATAGAAGGCTATGATAGAATACAGGGCGTGAAATACGCAAACGTCCTTATCTTGATCGCCATATTTTTTTTGCTCCCGACTCCAGCAAACGCAAAGGTGGCAGTTTTTTTAAAACCAGAAATTGAAAAGGCCAGCAAGCAACTTGTCTGTTTCGACACGGCTAAAACAAACTGCCAAGTTGTCTTCACGATCTCTGGAAAGCGCTTTTTGAACAGTCAGGACGCTGGCTCTATGCGTGTTGGCTCCTACCAGGCCAAAATTTTGCGCTGGACTGACACTATTATCTCCGCCTCGGCGCCGGCAAGCTACTACGATAGTTCCCCTGTTTTGAAAGTTGACTCGACTATCACGTACCCAACTCTTGAAACTGGAAACCAAGTCTTGGATGCAATGTTTGAGTCGGCAATTGAAACTGCCATCGCCAATGTCCACATCACGGACGACGGCCAGCGCTATTTTTCTGCTGGTCCAAAATACGACGACGTTGCGCGAACTTATTACCGAGATAGCTATTGGATGGCACAACTCATGCTGATAATTGAGCCGTACGTTGTGCGTGATGAGATACTTCTGCTCGCAGGTGGAGTTGAGGATGATGGTAGCGTGCCGAGCGCTCTAACTATCGAGAATACCGCGCCACAGTTAGAATTATGGAAGGATCATTATGATTCAGGGCCGTATCTAGTGATGATGGTTGAAGAGTATTTACGCTTTACTGGCGATGAGAGTATTTTAAGCGAGATCGTTGGTGAAAAAACTGTCTACGAGACTCTAAAAAATATCATCGAGCATCTCGAGGACACTGATGATGATGGTGACGGTCTGCCAGAAAAGCCAAAGGACTCTTTACAAGACTGGCTTGATACGATTCCACGCGGTGGTGAGGTTCTTTATGATGAGGCATTGTACTATCAAGCGCTCAAAAATATGAGCGAGCTCGCCAAAGTGCTTGATAAGTCAGACGACGAAACTTTTTATCATCAAGAGGCGAAGGATGTTCGTCGCGCTATTAACAAGCAGTTCTGGAGCACGCGACGCGGGTACTATTATGAGCGCTGTGAGGAAGGCGCTTGCGTAGATCGTCTGACGGACGAATCAAGTTTAGCAATTTTGTACGGGATCCCCACCGTTAAAAATCGTAAAAAGCTATTTGAAAGTTTAGAAGCACTTGAGACACGCAATAACAGCGACCAGCCGTATGGCGACTGGGGTGTGCTCAATGCTTGGCCAATTTATTACGAAAGCGATAATGATGATTATCATTATCAAAATGGGACTGACTGGCCGTTTTTAGACGCGATGAATGCTGGGGCACGACTGAAATATAGTAATGATGGTTGGGAATATCCGCTCACGCGATGGTGGACGTATTTGCAGGAAGAAAATCGAGATCCGAGCGAGCTTCCAGAGTTTGTCTCGCCTGTAGATGACTCAAACGGCACGTCGCAAGCATGGTCCGTGGCTCCAATCATGGCCGCGATCAAGTATGGTCTTGGACTCGATCCAGATTTCAACGGTTTTTATAGCTTGCGCGAGCCACCATGGGGCGAAACCACTGGTTCAAATTTTGTTATCCACGGCGAGCGTGTGAATTTTTAGAGGTCTCTAAGAGTTGACAGTGCGATCATCAAACCATAAGATGGGACAACGTACCGCTTACTTGAGGCCATGCGAGATAGGAGGGGTTCGTATGCAAGGCCTTGAGTGCGTAGGAGTGTTATCCTGGGGAGGCTAATACTCTGAAAGCGGAGATGTGGAGCATGGACGGCTCCGCGATCGCAGACCTGATCGCGTTGCCAGTAGTCGCAAGACTGCTGACACGAGCCCTCCGCTCCCTCTTCTTCCCGCTCCGCGTTAAGACCTCGGTCTCAACGCGGCGCTTTTATTTGTAAATAAATTAAAAGATGTAGCCAGACTCTATTCAAGTCACCTAGAACAGATACGTGAGGGTTCACCATGAAGCGAAACCCAAAAAATGAAACAAAAACCCATTTTTGGGTTTCTGCTTCATGGTTCCGCGGCCCGGTCTAGATTGAGGTTATCCACCTTATTTTTTGACAGCATTGTTCAGGGGGGTAATATCTTAGGAGATAATAAAATAATCATAATTCTATGGGAGAGAAAGATTCGCTGAATCGTGAATACGATCGTCAAGATGTCGAGCATGATAAAGAAGGGAAATTATTTGAGGCGGCAGGATGGAAAGGTTTAGACGCCCATCACCCTTTTTATAACTATGTTCCTGATACATCAAAGATTGGAAGTCTAATCACTGTTGCGAGAACAAAGCACGATAGACCATCGGGTAACGGATGTACTTGGTGGAGGGCGGAGGGGGATGTTGATCTTCCTACCGGAGCGGGTGACGGTGCTCGGACAGTGTATCAAGCTCAAAGCAGGGAGAGTACAGAAACGGCGACAGGAAAAAGTGGAGAGTGGGTTGTTATTAAGAATGAAGAACCGAAGCAGTAATAAGGGCGAGGAGGATAGATAATTTTGAAAAAATCAAGAAAACTTAGGAATCATCAAGCAGTAAACTCAAGCGAAAACCCGCACTCAATGAAGAGTGCGGGTTTTCTTGGTCACTTCCCGTTCCGGTCTGTAGGAACAGGTCGTGATGGTTCCGGGACGTGGATGTTTGCCTGCGTTCTCGCAAGTAAACTTGCTTCTCTTCGGTAGGATCCACGTCCCCTCTGTTCTGCGATATGGGGGAAAAACAGAGCCGGGCTGCGCCAGGGGAACCACAAAAACTCCAGCCGAAAGACTGGAGTTTTTGTGGTTCCGGGACGTGGATTCGAACCACGGTTCTGTGCTTCAGAGGCACATGTCCTGCCGCTAGACGATCCCGGAATGTAGCGAGATCGTATCATTCGAAATTGCATTTGGTCAACAAATTAAATCACTATAGACCTCATCAATAATACACCTTCGCTCCTTGATGTTTCATCCTAAACTCATCAAGCCTTTTTTTAACGTCATCATCCTCTGCCGCCTTTGTACCACGGATGTCAATATATGTAAGTGAATCCTTTAGCTCTGGAATGATTGCAAGTTCTGGATTGTTACTGCAGTCGAGCCACTTCAAACCATCTGGAAGCTCTGGGAGAGAGGTGAGGGAGTTGTTAAAGCAGTTG
>JBBTQF010000034.1:0-10599 GCA_038065815.1 Patescibacteria group bacterium | reverse complement strand
AATGTCTTTGCAAGAGCTAACAGAGTACTGCATGAGGAGGAGGGAGGGGGCATGATTTAATAACTAACTTTTAGCTATAGACCTCCTCCTCAATTTCTAACAGACGATTATATTTTGCGAGTCGCTCTGAACGCGAGAGGCTTCCCGTCTTGATGTACTCCGCGTTCACCGCGACCGCAAGATCCGCAATCGTTGTATCTTCTGTCTCTCCGGAGCGGTGCGAGACAATGACCTTATAACCATTTTGTTGTGCAAGCAAAATCGTATCAATCGTCTCCGAAAGCGTACCGATCTGATTCACCTTAATGAGCACGGCGTTGGCTACGCCGAGCTCGATTCCTTTTTTGACACGCTCGACATTGGTGACAAAAAGATCATCTCCAACGATCGTAATTTTTTTGCCCAAAGCTTTTGTCACCATCACCCAATTATCCCAATCGTCTTGCGCCATTGGATCCTCAATCAGCATCAATGGATATTTTTTGATCCAACCACCATAAACTTTCGCAAGTTGTACTGCAGTAAGAGTCTTTCCATCCGCGCGCATCAGATAACGTTGCGTTTTTTCATCATAAAACTCACTACTCGCCACATCCATACCGAGTTTTACTTCAGTGCCGGCTGAATAACCTGCTTTGCGAATCGCATCGAGGATCAGTTTCAACGCGTCCTCATTTTTTTTGAGTTTTGGCGCGAAACCACCTTCATCACCAACCAGCGTAGAGAATCCGCGCTTGCTCAAAATGTCCGCGAGGGCGTGAAAAACCTCCGCGCCACAGCGCAAACGCTCGCGGAATTTTTTTTGCTGTGGAATAATCATGCACTCCTGCAAATCAATCGCCCAATCAGCATGACGACCGCCATTCAAAATGTTCATCATCGGATACGGAAGTTTGTAACTTGAATAGCAGTGCTCAAGATCAAACGCGAAACGGATGTACCGATACAACGGCATATGTTTTGCTTTCGCGCCCGCGTGCACGCACGCAAGGGACACACCGAGAATCGCATTGGCTCCAAGACGACTCTTGTTAAGAGTACCGTCGAGGATACACATTGCCTCATCAATCCCGCGCTGATCAAAAATCTTTTTCCCAACCAAAATCTTTTTAATCTTGACATTCACGTTTGCAACGGCTTTGAGCACTCCTCTGCCTCCATACCGTTTCTTATCTCCATCACGCAACTCAAGCGCTTCGTGAATCCCTGTCGAGGCTCCAGACGGAACTGAAGCTGATCCAATCGTACCGTCCGTGAGCATGACCGAGACTTTAAGCGTTGGATTACCGCGAGAATTAAGGATTTCGTGGGCGTGGATTGTGTCAATGAAATGTGAAGACATATACGCTCCCTATCGTATCACAAGCGGCTCAATCCCTGGTAACTTTTTTCCCGCCAGAAAATCGAGCATCGCTCCGCCGCCTGTGGAGACGTGGGTGAAGCGATCCGCAATCCCTAGCGACTCAATAATCGGAACCGTATCGCCTCCGCCAACTACTTTCACAGACGCCTTAAGATTCGCAATCACACGTGCTAACCACTGCGTGCTCTCACAAAACTGACTCACCTCGCACACGCCAAACGGGCCGTTCCACACCACCGTCTTTGCGCCTTCCAGCTCACGCACATACTGCCGCATCGAGCGCTGACCAATGTCTACAATGATGTCGTGAGCCCCAACGTCCTTGATATCGAGGTTGCGTGGCGAACGATCACGTTTGATATCCTTCACCACACGCACATCCACCGGCAACAGAATTTTTTTTCCAAACTTTTTCAAAATTTTCTTGGCAGTCTTCACGTGTTCAGGCTCATAAAATGATTTCCCCACCTTCTTCCCCTGCGCAACGAGAAACGTCGTCGCAATCGCACCGCCGATCAAAAGCCGATCTGCTTTTGGAGCAAGACACGCGAGCACACCAACTTTTGTCTCAAGTTTTGCGCCACCAAGTACAACGATCATCGGCTTTTTTGGTTTCATGACGAGCCTCGAAAGCTGTTTGACTTCCTCTACAAGCAGAGGGCCAGCATACGATGGGAGAAACACCGTAATCGCCTCGACAGAAACATGTGAGCGATGACTCACGCCAAAGGCATCGTTGACGTAGATGTCAGCGAGGCTCGCGAGCTCTTGAGCAAACTTTTTATCATTCTTCTCCTCGCGAGAATCAAAACGGATATTCTCAAGCAAGGCGATTTGTCCGTCCTTAAGACCATCTGTTTTGCCAAAAAAAATTTTTCTCTTCAACAACTGTTCAAGACGCACGGCAACAGGCTTGAGACTTTCTGATGCCTTGCGCCTCCCCTTTGGTCGTCCAAGATGCGAGACCACGATCACCCGAGCTCCTTTTTTCGACAACCACACAATCCCCTTTGAGGCTTGCGCAATGCGACCGTGTAATCCATCAACAACGCTTCCATTCTCAATCGGCACATTCGCGTCAATACGAACAAGCACGCGCTTACCCTTAAGATTTTTTACTGACGTAATACTTCGTAATCTCATACTAATCATTCTTCAAATACGTCCGCGCCCCTTGTGACCACACATGCCAAGCTTCCTTAAATGGCAAGATGTGGAGCAAATAACGTGCGTCCGTAACCTTTCGAACCCAGTATGCGAGACTGCCTTGGAATACAAAACGACCGATCGTTATGATGGCAAATCTACCGCCGATAGGAATAACCGCCGGCCACGTCTTCTTTGCGCGCCATACACGCATCGGCATCTTTTCCACGTGACGAATCAAATTTTCTGCAAGCGTGCTAGCTTGTGCAATCGCCACTTGCGCAAGTGGCGGAGCAAGAGCCGTCACATCGCCAAGCGCAAAAATCTCTTCCTCTCCATTAACGCGCAAAAATGCGTCAACATCGAGGTGTCCATTTGATACAAGTGGCATTCCAAGTGAAGCTAACAACGCATTTGGCTTTATGCCCCCACACCACACAACAACATCGGCTTCCGTCTCTTGCGTCTCCTTTTGAGTCGTGAGGCGAATCGTCTTTTCCGTCAACTCCTCAATCCTAGTATTGGTGAGAACTGTCACGCCGAGCTTGGCAAGGCGTTGACGTGCCATTTTGCGCACAGGTGATGGAAACGCTGATAAAATCTCCTGACCAGTCTCTACCAACTGTACAGACCATGCATCATCCCCCAACACCTGTTCGTGAGTGAGACGCTTAAAAAAATTTCCAAGCTCTCCAGCGAGTTCTGTCCCAGTCGCGCCTGCACCACCTACGATGATCGAGATTTTCTGTTCGACACCATCACGATATCGCTCAAGAAACTCATGAATCCGCGCGCGCAAACGATACGCTTCATGAAGCGTCTTCATGGGAAACGCATATTGCTGGATCCCTTTGATTCCGTAATCGTTGGATTGCGACCCAAGCGCAATCACCAAATCATCATAAGGAATATTTTCACCACCATTGAGGAGCACCTGCTTTGCGGAATGATCAACTCCAACCACTTCAGCGCGAACGAATCGAATATGTCTACTCCCAATGATACTGCGGAACTGTTCAAAACTCACGCACACGCCAGCTTTAAGCTCACCGCGACAAACGCGCCCGAGATCCTGTAGAAATCCAGATGCGACTTCATACAGCAAAGGCGTGTAGACGTGTTCGGAGCTTCGATCCACAAGAATAATTCCACAAGTTCCAATGCGCCCACAACGACGCTCAAGCTCCAGGGCTGTCATCAGCCCACCAAATCCACCGCCTAGAATGACGATGCGATGCGTGCTCACAATGTTTTAGAGAATTCCAAAGCCAGTTCTGCCAAGCGATGCGAGTAACCCCACTCGTTGTCGTACCATGCGACTACCTTAACAAGATCTCCATCAACAACATTAGTCAAACTTGCGTCAACGATCGCGGAGGCACTGTTACCAATGATGTCGCTCGAGACGAGTGGCTCATCGCTTACAACCAAAATATTTTTAAGATCCGTTTGCTTGGAAGCTTTAACAAGCACGGCGTTCACTTCTTCAACTGTAGTTCTGCGTTTGAGTACAAATGTAAAGTCCGCGAGCGATCCACACACGACAGGCGCACGCAACGCCAGTCCGTCAAAACGGCCTTTGAGTTCGGTAATTACCTCTGTCGTCGCCGTCGCCGCTCCAGTCGTCGTTGGCACGATGTTCACAGCGGCACTACGCGCGCGACGTAAATCTTTGTGTGGACCGTCCACAAGATTCTGGTCGGCAGTGTAAGCGTGAATCGTCGTCATCATCGCTTTCTTCACACCAAATACTTCAGACATCACCCGCGCGATCGGCGCAATGCAATTTGTGGTGCACGACGCGTTGTTGATTACGCGTGCTTTTTCTACTTTGAGTTTATCCGCGTTCACGCCAAGCATATAAGTAGGCACATGTCCGCCTTTTGCCGGCGCCGAAATGATTACGGACTTCGCGCCGGCTGTGAGATGCTGTGATGCCCCTTCCTCGGACGTAAAAAATCCTGTGCACTCAAGCACGACATCTATCTTCAACTCCTTCCACGGCAGTATCTTCGGGTCTTTCTGCGCAAGTACAGTAATCTCTTTGCCATCTACAACAAGAGCTCCTTTTTTTGCCTTCACCTCGTGATCCCATCTGTGATAAACAGAATCATATTTGAGTAAATACGCTAATGTTTGCGCGTCAGTCAGATCGTTGACCGCCACGACATTGAACCCTTTTTTTCCCCAGCCTGCCTTGAACGTGTTACGCCCGATCCGACCGAACCCGTTAATCGCAATGTTTGTCATAGAGGAAGAATATCGAATATCGAATTGTGAACAAAAGAATGGTACCAAAAAAGCCCGCCTCGTGGCGAGCTTTTTATACACTGGTTAGGCTCCCAGCACGAATCGGCTGAAACGGCGGACTTGGATATTTTCTCCTAACGTGGTGATCTTCTCTTTCACGAGTTGATCAATTGTCTTCGTATCATCTTTCACGAACATCTGTTCAAGCAAAACGATCTCGCTGAAATACTTGTTGAGCTTTCCTTCAATAATTTTTTCCATCATCTCTGCTGGCTTTCCCTGTCCTGCGAGTTCAGCGCGATACATCTCTTTTTCTTTCTCCACGAGCTCCGTAGAAACTTGGTCACGAGATACACAAATTGGAGCACTCGCGCAAATGTGCAAAGCGAGATCGTGACAGAGCTCGACGAATGCCTCATTGCGCGCAACGAAATCTGTTTCACACAAGACCTCAACCATCGCTCCGCTCTTGGCATTGCTATGAATGTAAGCGTGCACACAACCTTCGTTGGTCGCGCGCTCTGCTTTTGACAGCGCCTTGATGACGCCTGATTTGCGCAATACCTCGGCCGCCTCTGTCAAATCGCCATTCGCTTCCACAAGCGCTTTTTTGGCATCCATCATTCCAGCCCCGGTCATCTCGCGCAGTTGAGCTACTGCTTGAGCTGTAATCTCACTCATAAAAAAATTTATTTCTTTTCTTCCTGTGCTAACTTCGCGCGCTCTTCAGTCAACTTTTCATCAAGCACCGCGACTTCCTCTTTGGCCGAGGCAATAACTTGTTCCTCGACTTCTGGCTTTTCCTCCTCCTTCTCTTTCATCGCCTCT
Organism: Patescibacteria group bacterium; assembly: GCA_038065815.1. GTDB lineage: Bacteria > Patescibacteriota > Patescibacteriia > UBA9934 > CAMTUG01 > JBBTQF01. The sequence goes on along the minus strand of JBBTQF010000034.1, from coordinate 5,012 downwards.
GCGGCCATCGCCACTCCATGCGCCCGACCCTCTTTTATCGCCTCTGCGACGAACGATAAAATGAGCTCAATTGATTTTGATCCATCGTCGTTTGCCGGAATCGGATAAGCCACGTCGCGTGGATTGACGTTTGTATCAACCATCGCAATAACCGGAATCTTTTTGCCTATCGCCTCGGCCAACGCCGTTTTCTCCGCGCGCACGTCCACGATAAACAACGCGTCTGGCACCTGCATCATTGTTTGAATACCGCCGACCTTGCGCTCCATATCTTCAATATCACGAGCAATCCAAATCTGTTCCTTCTTCGTATATTTTTTTAGTTCACCTTTCGCAGTCTGATCTTTTAGATCAATTAAGCGCTTCACGACACGCTTGATCTCCACAAAGTTCGTGAGTGTGCCACCGAGCCAGCGCTCGTTGACGTATGGCATGCCTGCCTCTATCGCATACTTTTTGACAAATCCGCGCGCCTGTTGCTTGGTGCCAACAAAAAGAACATTACCGCCACGGGCGACAATGCCTTTAACAAACTCAAGCGCTATTTCAAGACGCTTTTTGGTTTCCTCCACGTTAACGATGTGAATGCCACTTTTCACGCCAAAGATGAACGGAGCCATCTTAGGGTGCCAACGCGACGCCTGATGGCCGAAATGTACTCCTGCTTCGAGGAGCTCTGTCAGGGACGGGGTCTTAAACATAGTTTTCCTTTTTATCCCCCGAAGTTTTAGCGTAGGAGGAAGCCTCGATGTGCGAACAACCGACCCTGCACTGCAGGGAGGAGCGGTAGTCGTTTTCCACATCTGTATGATATTATTTAGGTGCCGGCAGTATAGTCGTTAAAAATTAATACGTCAATATGAACACGTTTTCAATCGAGAAGGAGCTTATTCAGGCCTGGCAACTCGTAAAAAAAGACTGGAAATTCTTTGCGACACTCTCGCTTGTCGTCGTCTTAGTCTATGGTATTTCGCAATTTCTCATAGAATTCTTTAAACAGGACGCACCACTGCTCGGAATACTTTTGACGATCATATCGCTGGTGATATACACCATCCTTGAAATGGGATTTATCACAATCGGACTCAACGCGCTTGACGGCAAGCCAAAAAAAATTGCCGACCTCTTCCGAACGACCAAGCCTTTCTGGGCATTTATCGCCATGTCAACCCTCTATTCGCTCATGGTGCTCATAGGGTCATTTCTTTTGATCTTGCCTGGTATTTATCTTTACGTCATGGGCTCGATGGCCGGTCCTCTACTTCTGGAAAGAAAACTTGGACCGATTGAGGCTATCAAGCAGAGCTTCCGCATCACCAAAGGACATTTTTGGAAGCTTCTGTGGTTCAGCATCGTGCTCACTCTTATAAACATCCTCGGAGTGTTACTACTAGGTGTCGGACTTCTGTTAAGCATGCCAGTTACGCTGATCGCCTTACTATCGGTTTATCGCAAGCTTGCGTCTCACCAAGCGTCATAAATGAACATCGCATCGCCAAAGGAGTAAAACCGATAGCTCATCCTCTTCGCTTCCTCATAAGCGGAGAGGATTTGTTCTCTACCAGCAAACGCGCTCACTAGCGCGATGAGTGTTGATTTTGGCAAATGGAAATTGGTGATGAGTCCATCAATAATTTTGAACTTGAAACCCGGCATGATGAAAAGGTTGAGATCGCCGGTGCGAGCGTAGAGAGAAGGTGGTAAATGGTCAACGGCCACGCCTTCAAGGACTCGAACAACAGTAGTGCCAACTGCAATGATGCGACGGCCTTCGCGCTTGGCGGTGTTAATGCGATCGGCTGTGCCTTGGTCAATCGAAACACACTCTGCGTGCATCTGATGCTCTTCAAGAGTTTCCGTTTGCACAGGACGAAAAGTCCCGAGTCCAACATGCAGGGTGACAAACTCAATCTGCATACCTATCGCCTTGAGCTCGTTGAGCAACCGTTGTGTGAAATGAAATCCTGCCGTCGGCGCCGCAACCGCACCGAGCTCTTTGGCATAAACCGTCTGATATGAGTCGAAGGCCTCTGGACTTTTCCCAACATACGGCGGAATCGGCACTTCTCCATGTTCATCGCAGTAGCGCAACACATCTTCACGTGAACAACCCATGTCCAGAACGACCGTGCCGTCCATGTTTTTTTTAAGAACCTTTATAGGGCTTACCATACCAAGACTTATTTCGCTCCCAACAACCACGCGCTTCCCCGGCTTCACCAACGCCTCCCATTTTCCCGCTTCAATTTCTTTGAGTAAAAAGAGTTCAATCGTATTCTCCCCAGCTCTTCCTTCCAATCGCGCCTTAAACACCTTTGTATTGTTAAATACAAGCACATCTCCAGCACGCAAAAGGCTCGGCAAATCAAAGACGTGCCAATGCCGGACATTACCAGATGTACGATCAAGCACTAAAAGTTTTGCCTGATCTCTAGGCTCAACCGAGTGTTGAGCAATAAACTCTGGCTGGAGGTTGTAATCAAAAAGGCTTACAGAAGTAGGCATAACCGTCTGATTCTAACGGATCGCTTGATTATTTTCTAGAGCCTTGATACCGTGTGCACCGACGACCATCAACTCACGACTCTCGACTCTTTTCGACTATGAAAGCCGCAATCCATCCTGAATATTTTGAAAACACCACGATCACGTGCGGTTGTGGAGCCAAATACACGGTTGGTTCTACGAAAGAAAACCTCCACGTAGAATTATGCGCCGTCTGCCATCCATTCTACACCGGTAAGCAATCGCTTATCGACACGGCTCGCCGTGTCGAGAAGTTCCAAGAGAAGGTTAGCAAACAAACAGGTGCGGCCGCTGGCAAACCTGGCAAGGCTGTAAAAAAGGCACGCCGTGTTGAGAAACGCAAGGCCGCTGGTCCAAAATTCGAGGTCGAGGTAACAAAGTCAGCGCGTATCAAAAAAACTAAACAGGCGTAACACCATCCAAAAGCGCTTAAAATTCCTTAAGCGCTTTTGTGTTTATTTTACGTAGATGGTAGATAGTAGACAATAAATGGTATGAAAATTCTCGAAGAAGTCAATTCAAAACGGGAACAGTTCAAACAGATGGAGTCCAAACTCTCGGATCCTGCGGTGCTTTATGATCCCAAAAAACGAAAAATTATTGGACAACAATATACAGAGCTCAAAACTCTAGTCGAGCTTGGGACAACTTATGAACGCTTGTTAAACGAACTCGAACATACAAAAAAACTGATCAACGATACAGATGCCGATATACGTGAAATGGCACGGGCAGAACTCACGATTCTTGAAAGCGAAATACCACGTGTTGAAAACGCGCTCATGGAGGCCATCGTTCCAGCAGACCCGCTCGACAAAAATGACATCATTGTAGAAATGCGCGCTGGCACTGGCGGTGATGAGGCGGCGCTATTTGTTGCTGAACTCTTTCGCGTGTACAGCCGCTATGCAGAGCGACAGGGATGGAACGCGCACGTGCTCTCCTCAAACCAAAACGATCTTGGTGGATTCAAAGAAATCATTTTCGAAATCAACGGCATAAACGTATATAGTCATTTAAAATTTGAGTCAGGTGTACATCGCGTACAACGCATTCCAGAAACAGAAAAGGCGGGCCGTGTGCACACCTCGACAATCACGGTCGCCGTCCTTCCACAAATTGAAGAAACGGATTACGAAATTGATCCAAAGGAGATCAAAATGGAAGCCACAACGAGCAGTGGACATGGCGGTCAATCCGTGAATACCACCTATTCGGCTGTACGCCTCACCCACATTCCAACTGGTATTACGGTGCAGTGTCAGGATGAACGCTCACAGATGCAAAACAAAGCCAAGGCAATGGACGTTCTGCGCGCGCGTGTCTATGATTTTGAACAGCAGAAAAAAGCGACAGAACGGTCACAAGTGCGTCGCAGTCAAATCGGCACAGGCGAACGTTCAGAAAAAATCCGCACGTACAACTTTCCACAAGATCGCCTGACCGATCATCGTCTAAATGAAAACTTTCATAATCTTCCAAATATTATGGAAGGACAGATTGATGAAATAATCGGCGCGCTAAAAAAAGCAGAACGTGAAACCGCATGACAATCATGGAAGCCCTCTCGTGGGCAAACAATAAACTAAAAATCACCTCTGGCGTCGAGGCTCCTATGCTCGACGCTCAATTACTGCTAGCTCATATTCTTGAGACTTCGAAAACCTACCTTTTCACACACTTTGATCAAGAGTTGCTCGAGAGTCAGCTCGAACGATTTGAGGGACTCATAACCCGACGTCAGCATCATGAGCCGATTGCCTACATTCTTGGCGAAAAAGAATTTTACGGCCGAGTATTTTTAGTGAATCCGTTCGTGCTCATCCCAAGACCTGAAACAGAACTCCTCATTGATATCGCCAAACAGACAGCGCAAGGTGATGATCTTTTGTTCGTTGATGTTGGTACAGGATCGGGGACGGTCGCGGTGACACTCGCGGCCGAAACTGGACGTCCTGTGCTCGCGATTGATACATCACCGCGAGCTCTTTCGGTAGCGGCGCACAATGCGAATCGTCATCAAGTTGATGATCGGATACAATTTTTTGAAGGCTCTCTTATTACTCCTATTGAGCGACAAATGGTCAAGCCGTTGCGTGGAGTTGTCATTTGCGCAAATCTTCCTTACCTCGCCACACGTCAGTGGCAAGGCGCGCCATCGGATGTAAAGGAGTACGAACCGCGTGAAGCCCTCGACGGCGGCGTTGACGGACTCGATCTGTACAGCGCGCTCTTTCGAGAGCTCAACGCACGGCGTACAGATTTTCCAGATCGGCTGGTCGTTATTTTTGAAATTGACCCATCGCAAGCAAAAAGCGCAACAGCACTTGTCAAGCAGTTTTTTTATGAGACCGAAATACATGTTGTCGAGGATCTCGCCAAGAAACCTCGCATTGTTTATGTAGATATTTCGCAAAGGAGAGGTTGACTCGAAATCAAGTTCTGCAAGGGGGTTGTGCTCGAGACGCAGGAACACCGCAAGTCTA
>JBBTQF010000033.1:4637-28346 GCA_038065815.1 Patescibacteria group bacterium | reverse complement strand
TAATACCGCTCGGCTCAAACGCCGCATCAGCAGACATTAGACCGCCTCCGATTGATGTTCCGATTGAGCTGGCTGGCCAACTCGCCGCATCAGCAGATGTGGCAACAAACGCAGTTATAAGCAAGGATACTACAAAAAAATGCTTCATAAAAAAATTATTAGTGACTATCAAATAAGTCTACCACGTTTTTTAACATGACGGTGTACATACCACACAACTGCCATAGCAAGCATGCCAATTACAACCCACTGAAAACGCGCCGTAATAGGCTCTATAATACTCCATCGCTCGCCAAAATACGTTCCAAGCGCTATAAAAATATAGCTCCAGACAACGGTTCCAAAAAAAGTATAGAGTGCGAATGGGACAAGACGCGCACGAAGAATACCAGCAGGTAGAGAGATAAATGTGCGGATCACTGGAATAAAACGTCCGAAGAAAAAAATGAGCTCTCCATGACGCTCCAACCACTTCTCCGCGCCATCAACGTCGCGCCTGTGAATTAATAAATACTTTCCGTAACGTTCGATGAGCGGGCGACCACCTAAATAAGCAATCGCGTACGAGACGAGTGACCCGAATAATCCTCCCAATCCGGCCACGAGCACAGAGAGGTGCATATTCATTTCACCTCGCCCGACGAGAAAACCGGTGAATGCAAGGACAACTTCACTTGGAATTGGAATGTTCAACGAATCAACGGTCATCAAAAAAAATACGCCCGCGTAGGAAAAATCCGCGAGTATCCCAGAGATCCAATTAATGATGAAGGTAAGCATGCGAATGGAGTCAAAGGCTAGGCTTTGATTCTTAGTGAGTTCAAGACAACCGATATCGAAGAGAAGGCCATGGCGGCGGAGGCGATAATCGGGTTTAACAGTCCGAGTGCGGCAAGCGGAATGCCAACGACATTATAGATGAATGCCCAAAAAAGATTTTGTTTGATGACACGATACGTCCTTTTTGCGAGACGCATGCCATCAACGACTTTCTCTGGTCCTCCGCCAACGAGCACAATTTGTCCAGCCTCAATCGCAATATCCGTTCCGCTCCCCATGGCAATCCCAAGATCGGCTTGCGTAAGCGCTGGCGCGTCGTTGATACCATCACCAACAAATGCCACTTTTTTGCCTTGCTCTTGGAGCTCGCGCACGATGGCGAGCTTACGGTCCGGCATAACCTCCGCCTCGATCTCATGTAGACCGAGAGTCTGTGCGACCGCCTCGGCCGTGCGACGATTGTCGCCTGTGAGCATCATGACATGAAGTCCGGAACGGATGAGCTCTGCTACCGCTTCTTTTGCATGCGCTCGTGGCGCATCAGCAATCGCCAGCAAACCGAGCGCCACTGATTCACGAGCAATAATCACCACCGTCTTCGCCTCATCTTGCAAGCGTGCAATCTCACCAGCGACATCTTTGAGATCAACTCCCGATGCACTCATGAATGCCACATTGCCTACGCGCACTTTTTGTCCGTTGATGATGCCTTCGATACCCTTTCCAGTTACGGATTGAACGTCTGACACCTCCAACTTTTTCCCCTCATCATCCATTTCAGCTTTCTCGGCCCTTTCCACGACCGCTCTTGCCAACGGATGTTCAGACTTGGATTCAAGCACCCAAGCAAGCGTAAGCAAGTCGGACTCCGAAACGCCGCGAACCACGATATCCGTCACTTGTGGCTTCCCTTCCGTGAGCGTTCCCGTCTTATCAAAGATGATCACATCCAGATGACGCCCGCGTTCGAGAGCCTCTCCACTTTTAATCAAAATCCCTCTTTGAGCTCCACGGCCCGTGCCAACCATCAACGCCATTGGCGTTGCCAAACCGAGCGCGCATGGACAGGCAATCACTAATACGGCGACTGCTGGAATGAGCGCCGAAGCGATTGATCCGTCCCCGATGAGCCACCAACCGAGAAACGTTCCAAGAGAAATTAAGATAACAATCGGCACAAAAATACCTGAAATCGTATCAGCAAGTTTCTGAATCGGCGCTTTTTTTTGCTGTGCTTCCTCGACAAGTTTCACAATTTGCGCCAGCACGGTATCCCCAGAGGCTTTGCAAACCTCGATCGTCAATACTCCTTGTTGGTTAATCGTCGCGCCGTAGACAATATCACTGACACCTTTATTCACAGGCATACTCTCGCCAGTCAGCATAGACTCATCAAGACTCGAGCTCCCGTCAATAATCAATCCATCGAGCGGAATTTTTTCGCCAGGTTTCACGAGCAGACGATCGCCGATCTTAAGATCCTCAACAGGAACTTCCTCCACACCACCATCACTCTTCAAACGATGTGCCGTCTTCGCCCCAAGCTCCAACAATTTTGCAATCGCCTGTGATGCCCTCCCTTTTGACTTCACCTCAAAATAACGACCGAGCAAAATAAATCCAGTGATGATGGCCGCAGTCTCAAAATACAAATCTCCGTCAACGCTAAACTGCCACCAACTGAAGAACAACGCGGCGAGCGTACCCATGGAGATCAGCGTGTCCATGTTGGCCCGAAAGCGCGGGAGAAGTTTTGCGGCGTTGCGATGGAACTCAAAGCCGGGACCAAGTACGACGATGGTACCGAGAATCGCTTGGACCCAAGATGAGTTTGGGGCGTCCAAAAAAAACGTTGCAAAAATGAACGCTGGCGCCGCAAGCACCAACGCAATGGTGGCTTTGAGTCCGGCGCCTTTTCCCATTCCGTGCATCGTGTGGTTTTCATGTTCTCCATCTCCATGAGCTTGATGCTCAATCACATCGTAGCCTTCTTTTTTTACGACCTCATGTAAAGCAACTTCGTTTATCGCACTCTCATCAAACTCAACAGTCGCTTTTTGCGTTGCAAAATTCACGTTCGCTTCCTGCACGCCGGAGGCTGACTTCAAGGCACTCTCAATCGTAACGGCACAACTCGCGCAATGCATTCCACTAATTGTAAAAGTCAATTTCATAATCCTTCATAGAATTAATATCTACTTTTCAAGAATGCCTGATTTGTAAAGCTCTAAAATCACCAGAAAGGCCGCCAGAATGGTCGGACCGAGAATGAGGCCGATTGGCCCGAATAATTGCAGACCACCAAGTATGGAAATCAGAATCAAAAGCGCGTGCATGCGAGTTTTGCCTTGAATAAGCAAAGGTTGTAACAAGTTGTCAACAAGACCAACTGCAGTGAGTGACCAGATGAGCAAACCGAGGCCGGCTCCGTTTTCGCCGATGATGAACAAATAGACGACGGCTGGAATCATCACCAGCCCCACGCCAAGCATCGGCACCTGCGCGGCAACGATCACCAGTGCTCCCCAAATGAGTGCCCCGGGAACACCAAAGATCGTCATGCCGATTGTCGCAATGATTGCTTGCACTAGGGCGACGATAAGCGACCCCAAAACTACCGCGCGGGCAGTCTGCACAATTTTGTGGATGATATTTTTGTCAACACTGTCACTCAACGGCGAAAGTGTAAGCACTTCGTGATAAATCCGCTCGCGATCAACAAGAATGTAAAAGAAGGCAATAAAGAACAGGAAGGTGTTAAAAACGAGACGCGCCGTGCTTGCAAATAATTGCGCGATGTTTTCGAGGGCAAATCCCGCGACCCCTTTGAGCATCTGTGGCAGATCAATGGCGTTAATCTGTGAGCGTACTACCTCTGGAAGCTGTGAGATAATAGGAAGCGTCGTGAGATCAATCGAACGGAACCATCCGTCTTCTCCAAACGAGCGCTGAACGATGTCCGTTGCCTGTTGGATCATAACAATCGAGATCAAAAACAATGGAACGACAAGGACAAGAAGGACTGCAAGCGCCATAATGAGCGCGGAGAGTCGTTTGTGCTTCACCAGTCGTCGCAGACGATCATCGAGTGGCGCAAGAATGATGGCAAGAACTCCAGCCGTCACAAGAACCATCGCAAAAGGCGCAATAATTTTCCAAAATAGGAAAGCGACCCCAGCCGTGAGCAGGAGAAAAAAGGCGTGAGGAATCGTCAGAGTATGTGTTGACATAATTTAGGAAATTACGCTTCCTTTAAAGGATTTACCGGAAAAATAACATTCGAGATTTTTAATATCTGACCCAACCATCATAACGCGAATCTTCGACGCGTGCGCGAGACGTGAAGCAACCGGATCAAATGGAATGTTCATCCCTGGCTCGCGCTTCTTCCCAATCATCTGACGATAGTCCTTCCAAGAGATTTGTTCAATCTTTTTTGCGTCCTTAAATTTACGTGGATCTTTCGTATAAAGATAATCAACATTTGAAATATTGATCACTTCCTTTACTCTAAATTTTCGCGCAAACAAAATCATGTTTGTATCCGTCGAACCACCCGGCTTATGACCACCACCAAGCACCACTGGCGCTTTCCAACTCTTAAGATCGAAAGCCTTGTTGTCGTTCGCGAGAGTGGGATGCGCCAATTTCCCGAAAATAAGCCGCACAAGTTGCGCGTTCAGATGCGTGGTGTAAATACCAAGCCAGTCGAGTTCAGTCTTCGTCGGATGCATAGCGCGACGCAATCCATCATTGTAAACGCGACACGTTCCACCACCGCCGATGATCATTACAAATCGGTCTCCACTGACAGCCCGACGCGCGACGAGCGCTTTGAGCGATTTCAAAAAAATAGCATTTACTTTTCCATTAGGAACAACCGTTGAACCACCCACGGACAGGACAAATATTGCCATATCAAACGCACTAAAGGTGGCGTCCCTTGCTCATTGGCTTAAGCCGAACCGGTCGCATCCTCGATGGTGTGCGATACGCTGTACGCCCTTTTTGTCCGCGTGATCGAGAATAGTTTTTCATAAGCTCAATGACTTTCTCCAAACTTGAGTTTAATTTTCTCAACCTTATTCTCAACCTCCGCGAGCGTATCCTTACAAGCCTTGGCAAGCTCCAATCCGCGCTCAAATTTTTTGAGCCCCTCATCAAGGTCAACTTCCTCTTTCTCAAACCACTGCATGATCGTCTCAAGCTCCTCGAACGCTTTGGTAAAGTTAAATTCTTTTTTAGTTGACATAATTTTATCTCTCCAACTGTTTGACTTCAGAATCAAACGACCCGTGCGATAATCTTACCTTAATAGAAGCTCCTACCTCAAGGCTAGAGGCGTCCTTCACCACCCTCCCGCCAGAAGTAGCAATCGCATAGCCTCGAGAAAGGATACGCGTTGGGTCAAGATTTGCAAGTAAACGCGATGAAGAATCCACGCCTGTTTTTAACGTCGTTATCCACCGCGTGGCTCGATCTCCAAGTGTCTGGATGAGTGTCTCAAGACGAAGCTTTTGCCGATGCACTTGATGCGTCATCAAGCGCGCGAAATTTTCAAGCACAGTCTTTTTCTCATTAACGATGGCACAGAAACGTTCGTCCATTACTCGCTCAATCATCTCAATCTCAAACAGGACCTCCTCGCGCGACGGTACCACACGCTCTGCCGCATTACTTGGCGTTGAGGCGCGAACATCCGCCACATAATCACACAACGACTCATCACGTTCGTGACCAACTCCACAGACAACAGGAATCTTACTGGCGTAGACTGCTCGCACCACCATTTCATCGTTGAACGCGTGCAAATCCTCAATGGAGCCTCCGCCTCGCGTAAGAACAATAACATCACACGGACGTGTAATGTCCACTTGAGGCCTAGACGTACTTTTGTTGAACGCTTCAAATGCCGCAAGAATCTGTTCAACGGCATCTTTCCCTTGAACGCGCACATTCGCATGCTCCACAACGACACCTCCCCAACGATTATTCAGAATGCGCAAAAAATCACCATAAGCGGCGGCGTCACTTGAAGTGATGAGTCCGATGCGTTGTGGAAACCTTGGTAAATCGCGCTTGCGACTTATGTCTAACATCCCTTCAAGCTCTAACTTTTTCTTGAGAGCCTCATAGGCACGCTTCAACGCCCCTTCGCCAACCGCCTCCATACGTTCGACTGTGAGTTGAAAATCACTCCATGTCTTTACACTCGGCACTCCCCAGACCCGCACCTTCATACCGTCCTCAAATGCGCCGGTCACCTTAAATGACGTCGCAAAACATTTGAGCTTTACATTCGGCTCGACCTCATCTTTGAGTGAAAAAATTATCCACTTGCCGTCCTTGAGCGTGAAGCCGGAAATCTCCCCCTCAATCGCAAAAGCGTTCGGCATTATGTTCTGCCGAAGCACTTCATTGGTGAGTTGCAAAAATTCGCTTACGCGCAAAACTGCTTCGGGCATATTAGGCAATAAGTCTACTATCCAAAAAAGAATGATTGGTAATAAGAAAACCCAATCCACAAACCCAAACCGATGAGCTGATGCAGAACAATGAGTTCAAACCATATGTGTGGCCCTTCGTGGCGTCCGAAAAAACCAAGACGCATGGCCGGACAAATGAGAGCACCGTTAAAAACCCATGCGAACACAGAAAAAATCAAAATGGAGTGCAGAGCATACGGAGCGTTGGTGAAAAACAACCAGCCCTGCTCGGCAAACAGCGTGTAAATACCTCCAACGAGAGTGGCTATAACAAGATGAAACAACAACGAGATGGCGAACAGCTCTTCGTGCGTAAGCTTCTTGCCAAAAATTTCTTTAATATCAATCAGCACCGGAAGATTTTTCACGCGTCGCGAGGACTCGGCGACCATCGCTGGCACCGCAAGCAAAAATCCGACAAGGCCACCGATTGCTGCTCCCAAAAAAATTTCCATACTATGGTTTTACGATAATGACCACTTTTGCGCCGTTCTCAACATCACCGCCATTCCAGTCATGAATAGCAGTCATAAGCACGTCTTGATCATACTCATAATTTTGTCCATGTCGCGTGCCTGGGTCATTAGTGATAAACGTATCTTCTGTATAGCCCTTGACGACGAGCATATGATAAAGCGGACCGGGTGGCGTGAAATATGGATTTCCGAGCTGACGTCCTGCCACCGGCACGATCACAGGATAGCCAGCAACAATCGCCTCTTTGATCTGTTCAATCGTCGGATCGCTCAAGAGTTCAGCAGACAAATAACTATAGCTTTCAAGCACGAGCGCGGTCTCTGCCGCAGTCGTGTCTTTATTATACCCGAAAAATACGTCCTCAAACTTGATGATGCGCATTAGCTCCTCGTCAGCTACGTCGGCGACGATCACTCCAGATGCTTGCTTGTCATAATACGCCGCAACCATGAGCACAGAGGCCTCTTCACACGTCTCATTATGCACCGCATCCCATACACCATACGGCGCTTGAGAAGTAAAAGGGACAGCGAGATTGTATTGAGAAGGAAGTGTGGAGATCGTCGAATCATCGAGTTGTTGAGTTTCAGAGTCGGCCTCGACTGGCTGTTCCTCGACCTCTTGGCTTGGAGATTCAACCACTACATCTTCCTCAATAACATCTGCTACACCTCTCTCTTCTGTGACCTCCGCTTCATCACTGTACACAACCTCCTCCACATCCGACTTTTGCCACTCAATCCAAGCATCCGAAATCTGCCCGCGTTGCGTGTAGGCCGCAATGGCGAGGGCGATCACCATTGAAATAAAGACGAACTTTTTCACATCTACTCTTTACAGCGCCTTTGTTTTTGTTCGTAATCCGCGAGCCAATTCTGTCGTACCTCTTCGTTAGTACTTCCGCTACCAGTAAATTTTGCTGCCAACACCTTGGGATCAAATGTCCCCGGATCATATCCGCTTACAAGCTCAGAGAGATCATCGTATCCGTCACCATCTGTATCCGCACTATTAGGATCGGTGTTGAATTTATTTTCATCTGAGGTAGTCAGATAGTCCTGATCGATGTCTTCATAACGTGCGCAAATACTCGTGAAGGGCTGCTCGCTTGAAACCGATGAGGAGTCGTCTGATACTGGATCAGGAGGAGCAAGTGCGTTAATGATCAGAGAAATAATCACGGCGACCACACCAAGGATAATGATCAGCCACAACATGAATCGCTGACGCTTCTGAAACTTTTCAAATGAGTCCCATCCACGCTTCCAAGCCAATCGCCGTCCGCGCACGATAAGATAAATGGTAGCGAAAAAACTCCATCCAATCATGATAATAACAACCACGATCACGGGGATGACACTACCGAGGGCTAACAGAATGCCGAGGAATGGCGTAATCACAATCGGAACAAGAAGCCCAAGTGCCCATCTCCAGAGTTTGTTGCCAAACGCCCAAACGATCGGGTTCAAAAACGCCCCAAGTGACCATTGCGCCAAAAACGCGGCGTGCTCATTGGAGAGATGACCGAAACCGACTTCTTCTTTCAAATGCTCTCCGGCTTTCGGATCCAGGCCAGCTCGCGCCATCAGCACGGCCCCAATAGGGACACCAACCAGAGCGAGAACACCCGAAAGTCCAAGAATAAAATTAATCACGGGACCGATTACACCAATGTTGCTACTTTCGTTTACCACAAGAATCTGCGAAATGACGAACGAAATAACCGCGTAAGCTGGCAATAACATTAACAGAATCGCGACAGAGGCAATCACGATAAACAGTCCAAGACGACGTTTTGATTTGGCTTTCATATAAAGAAATTTACTCAGCAGCGTTTTTTTCACACCATTCCTTCACCACGCGAGTAGCGCGGCAATCATCTTCGTTGTAATCAATAATTTTTTGCAAGATCTCCTTTTTGTGTTTCGCAAGATACTCTTCATACCACTGCACGGCGTTCACACCCGACACCTCTGCCTCGCGCCAGCTAAACCCAAGTAGTTTGGCAATATCTTTAAGCGAATAAAAATGCAACGGAAAAATTATGTCGTCACGAATCAAAGAAAGCAAGTCGTTCATTTGTTCACTGACGACGCGATCAATCTGCGCGACATTTCCATACTTAATGGCCAAACGGCGTACGACCTCAATTTCATACCATCCAAAATGGTAGATGATCGCAGTCGGGTGTCCTTCAAGAAATTTGCAAAATGCCCACCATGCCTCCTCTTCCTTTGACGGCTTGTCAGCCACAAAAGAATAAAACGTTTCCTCTTTGCCAAGCACGTGCAAAACGCCAAAAAGAAAATCAAGATCACGAAGAGGATCACTCTCAATATCAAAATAGAGTTCCTCCTGAGCGGGCGGAAAATCAACAGAGCGCATGACGATCGTGCGGTGTTCGGCGAGCGAGACGGCTTGCATGCGCAAATGGTGAAGACGGTCGCGCGACAACCCTTCGACTTTTGCGGTAAGCAAATCTGGATCTGACGCCGCAAGGGCGCGGATGGAGTTGATCCCTGCGAGTTTCAACTCTTCAACTTCTGATCGCCAAATGCGATTAATGAGTGAAAGGTCGTCGCAGACGACCGACTCATTTTTGCACGTCTCAAACCACGGCGATTGGCGACAACCTGTCGTCAGAAAATGCGGAGGGCGCTGTCCAGCCATGATGCGTTCAATCTCCTCGAGCGTGAGGTGAAACTCGGTCTCAAATGCCTCAATCTCATAACCGAGGATCGCGCCATCAGGATTCATCACATAACCGCGCGTCGGTTTTGTGCCTTGTGCATATTCAAGAATCTCTGCGTAAAAACAGCCTTGAAATTTGTAGACATCTTTAATCTGGCGGTCACGCTTGATGTCACATGCTATGTAATAATACGCACCAAGCTTCGATTTCCCTTCCACGCGCTCTAGAATGTCAGGATGACCAATCCAATGACCATGAATGAGCACGCCACGCAAAATCGTTTGCTCCCCTGCCTTCATGAGCTGAAGCGTTCGCGCGTACGCTTCTTCTTGATCTTCGTGCTCAACCTCGACAAAACTTTTGTCTTTGAGAATCTCGCGCTGGACTTCCAGCAGGAGACCATCGTCTATTAGTTGCGAAAGAAGAGCATCGTGTGCTCGCTCCGCTTCATGCGCATCAAAATAGACCCACGAAGGGCATTTGAGATAGTGATAAAATGTTTTTTCTGTAATATGCTTGGGCATGTGTTTTTATTATAGCATGTCCTACCGCTCACCGAACACAAAACCGCCCCCATGAACTCATAGAGGCGGTTATCTCCTCTATAACTTATGTCCCATCTGTCACCTTATCCTCCACGCTCACCGTCGTCATCACATCACCCACCTTAATCTGATCAACGATCTCCATCCCTTCAAGCACGCGACCAAAAATTGTGTACTGCTTTGGGAGCGGATAATCCGTAAGCATGATGAAAAACTGACTGCCGTTGGTGTCTGGTCCGCGATTGGCCATCGCCACTATGCCACGATCGTAGGTATAACTGTCATTTAGCTCATCCTCAAAGGTATAACCAGGGCCACCAGTGCCATTACCGGCTGGATCGCCACCTTGAATAACAAATCCTTCTTCTCGGCGATGAAAGATGAGTCCATTATAAAAACCATCATTCGTGAGACT
Organism: Patescibacteria group bacterium; assembly: GCA_038065815.1. GTDB lineage: Bacteria > Patescibacteriota > Patescibacteriia > UBA9934 > CAMTUG01 > JBBTQF01. Next base: position 17,951 of record JBBTQF010000033.1, on the reverse strand, counting down.
CACAAAATTAGACACTGCCTTTGGCGAAGTCTCATTATAAAGCTCAAACACAATGTCACCTTTATCAGTTTTGATGCGCACCACTTTTGCGGTGATCTGCTCTGCTTCTAAAATACCAGGAAATCCATTCATAGATGTCTCTTCCTCCGCACCGAAGTTAAGATCAATATTAGCATCGTCAATCGTCGTCTCGGTCGCTCTAATACATCCAACCCCAACAAGAGCAAGGGTAAAAAATACGACGGTCAAACGTCGCCATAGTTTCTGCATACAGCATTAGGATGAGCTGATTAACTCCTCAAGATCACTAATCTTATTCTGTTGCGCATTGAGCGCAAACACTGCCGTAAAAAGCACAGAAACAAGCGAGAAAACAAGCACCAAAAGCAGGCTCGCCATCTCAATGCTACCGACAGGCAACAGATTACAGGTCTTACACATCCCGTTCGAAGCGATAGGCATAGCCATCTTCACGGCCATGGGCTTTTTCGCAGACGCTTTCTTTTTCTTTGCCACGATCGTGGCCGTTGATTTTGTTTCCATAGTCCCCCTAGGACAAAAAATTAAAATGTAACCAAATTGTAACACAAATGAGTTATCCACAAAAGAGATCAACAACCTCACTCAACCACTTCATACCCTTCACATCCAGCGCCGATTTGCCAAAGCACAACGATTTGATATGTAAGCGTATCGCTGAAAGAAACCTCAAGACTTGTGAGCGTCGTTTCCCCAGTGTAGTGATATTCGCCAGCACAGCCACCAGAGGACGATTGACCTTCCAATATGATGTAAGCATTATCATTGAGCGCCCAGCCGATTTCGACTTGGTACCCGACTGCTCGATCTGGTGAGGCCGTGATGAGCGAGGCGAGCTCGTTGTCAAAATTTGGACGAGCGATCTCATCAATGAAAAACTTTCGCCAGCGAGTGTTGAGCTCGGTTGTACGTGTGAGTAGCTCATTCGTCTGCTCGTCGAAATCTGTGTCAGCAAGACGCCACATCCCAAATGCTTTATCAAAAAATCCAAACCGTGCGGTTGTGTCATCTGTTTTAAGATGCAACATTGCAGAACGCACACTCGCTGATGAAGAGATCTCATAAGCCCCGTCATGTTCGACAATGTCTATCCATGTCCCTTGCGGTGCTAAAAACTCGACGGCGAGCATACCATCCGAGCTCACAAACGTTTGCGCTTCAGGATTTTTTACCAAAATAAAAAAGATGGTTCCTGCAAGGGTGAGCATTATGACCAAATTGCGCAACAGCATATTTGTTTAGTATAGCGCGTTACATACCTGTCTGTCTCTGACAGGCAAGGATGCTTTTGACAATCGCTATTTTTTTTGATATAGTGATTTCAGTATGAAAGGTTATTCCGCCAAGTGCTATTCGTCCATGTTCCGTGCGCACAGCCTCAAGGTTGCGCGTATTTGGAAGCATGCTCCAAAAACACTTACGGCGGTTCGCCATACAAACATGATGGTTTAACCAAAAAATTCGACAATTTTCAGTCGAATAACCGCCGTAGAGCGCTATAGCTCACGGCGGCTTTTCGTCTTTTTGGACCACTTGGGTCCCCTCCAAACGCGACGCGTTGAAACGTCATGGTTATTTCGACGCGTCACAACAGGAGGTGATATGAAACGTGCTGGCATCATTGGGGGTCTCGGCCCCCTGGCCGGATCCGATCTTTACAAAAAAGTGATCGAAGAGTCGCAGGCTTTTGATGATCAAGGTCATATTGACCTCACCATCAGGAGCGACCCTGCCTCTGTCCCGGATCGGACTCGCGCGCTTCTCCACGGTGGAGAAGATTTCGTTCCAGCAATTGTTCAACAATTGTATGAGTTACGTCGGGCTGATGTGGCGTTTGCGGCGATCGCCTGTATTACGGCGCATGCCCGCCTGTCGTCTATTCGTTCTGCTTCACCACTACCGATCCTCGACATGATTGATGAGACCTGTCGGTTGGTTCACGCTGACTTCCCAAACGCGCGCGTCGGCATTCTCGGCACGGAGGCGACGATTCGACTGCGCCTGTTCGCCGGACCGCTTACTGTGCTCGGACATGAAATCGTGGCGACATCCGATGCAACTGTCGCTATCGCTCACGAAGGGATTTACTGCGTGAAAGCCTCGCGCTTGAATAAAGGGCGACGGTTGCTTCGAGTTGCCGCCTGCGAACTCACGATGGCAGGAGCACAAGTCATCATTCTAGGTTGCACGGAAATTCCTCTGGTGCTGACCGAGACGACGATCAACGGAGCGTCGGTCATTGATCCGACGCGCATTCTGGCGAAAGCCATCATCAGGGAGGCTCGATCATCATGAAACGGCTCAACAACAAGCATGACGTCTACGACATGCTCAACCACGAAACGATCTGGTATCGCCACGGCGGGCCGGAGGAGGTCGGACACTCGGCGCTGTACCTGCCGACCTGCGCAGTTCTGCGTGAAAGGCCGGACGACGTCCATGCGGAAATCGTACACTCGCTCATCAAAGAGTTCACCACGCTGTACGGACTCAACGGAACGGCGCTCTCAATCATGCCGAACGGCGAGGATCACTTCACGCTCATCAAAACGGCGCACGCGACGCATCCTGCTCGGCAACACCTGCTGTTCGAAGGCTACGGTCTGTCCTCGGAACAAGAAGGTGTGGCGGTGCACAGGCAACTCGCGCGCAAGGCCAGCGAACACAGCTTCACGGTCACGATCTCGTCAGGACGAACCGTTGACGCGTGGAACACCAAGCCGTACTTTCGTGAACGCGTGACCGAAGCGTTCGGCGAAGACGCGGTACCGCCCGGCGTGCGCTTGGAGGCGCCACGGGGGCCGGCAGAAATCGTCCACACGATCAAGCAGATGTTCAAGATTGGCGTAAAACGCGTCATCGTCAAAGTAAACGGTAGCGGTGGCGAAGGCAACACCATCGTGACGCTCGGCGATGACATCAAGATTGTGGCCGAGAAAGTCATCGGGCAGATTTCCGGTGTGAAGGAAAAATGGGTCTCGGTCGAGGCATGGATTCCATGGCAGATCACGGGCTGTTGCTCGTTCTTCCTGGCCGACAGCCACGCGCCGATTCCCATGACGCTCGTACAGCAAGTGCTATCTCCGATCACGGCCGGATTCATCGGCTCGCGCTCCATCCTCGACATCACCTACGACGATCAACAAGCGATCATCGAACACACGGCTCGGATCGTTGACGACGCTCGCGTCGAGGGCGTGCGCGGGTTCTGTGGCGCAGACTTCATCATCTCACTGCCTGGCCAGACCAAAAACGAATTCCTGCTTCCTTCCGGTCTGGCTTTGCGCTATATCGAGGCCACGCCTCGTGTAGGTGGCCACAACCAAGAGCTCAAAGCGCTCTCGATGATCGCCAAGCGCGAAGGCATGATGATTGACGATTTCATCCACCTGCGTGTGTGCAACAAGCCTGTCTCTAACACCGCCTCGCGCGACGATGTGCGATTGGCAATCAAGACGACTCTGCGCGACTTGGCCGAGCCGTTCGACGCGCGACCCATCCGCGAAGGCGACGTGCGCTTCCTTCTCGACTGCAACTTCGGCGAGCAGACGCAGACGCACTACGACGCCATCATGCTCGTCAGTCGCCGTGGTCGCGCCGAGGCCAAGATCCGCGCGGCGTTCGAGCACCTCGAGTCGCTCGGCATGTTGCAGACTTGATCTTCTTTCTCTTTCGTGGGGTGCGTGAACACATTCACCCCACACCATACTATGAAAAACACTCTCCGCGACCTCGGTCTTTCCTTCGGGGTCTTCCCAACAACACAAAACAACCACCTGTGCGACGTGGCTGGCGTTGCGATTGGACACAAGACGATCCGACAAGAAAACAAAATTAATACAGGTGTCACTGTGGTGAGACCTGTTGCTGGTGATGTCTTTACAAAAAAGCCAACAGCAGGATTTTTTTGCGCCAATGGTTTTGGAAAATTTGCCGGCTCCACGCAAGTACAAGAGCTCGGCTGTTTGGAATCATGGATCGGACTCACCAACACACTTGCTGTCGGAACGATGTTACAAGAGCTCACACGCTATCAAATTGAAGCGCAACAAGACCCGAGCCTCATCTCCATCAATACCATCATCGGCGAAACTAATGATGGGTTCTTGAGTGACATCACTTCATTACCGATCACGGCAATTGATGTACGCTCTGCCATCGCCGATGTACGAGAGCAAAACACCCAGCAAGGAAGCATCGGCGCCGGAACTGGATCGCGCGCGTTTGGACTCAAAGGAGGAATTGGAAGTGCTGGTCGAGATATTCCAGAAACTTTTTTTTCAACGGGTAACTCATATCGTATTGGTGTCATGCTGGTCGCGAACTTCGGCGGATTTCTCACACTACAAGGCCTACCAATTTGGAAAACGCTCGGAGGAAATCGTTTTGAAGCAGAACTTAATGCGCTCAAAGAAAGCGGCGGATCGTGCGTGATTCTCGTGGCGACGGACGCGCCGTTAGATGCACGACAACTCCAACGACTCGCGGCGCGGGCGACGTTTGCTCTTGGACGAACTGGTGGTATTTTTGCAAATCAAAGTGGCGACTACGCGCTCGCATGGTCTACAAATAAAAAAGGAGAGGTACGAGATGACGATCTCGATCCTCTCTTTACGGCGGTGATGGAAGCTGTCGAGGAAGCTGTATTCAACGCGATCACAAGCGCGACGACTACCGAAGGATTCCGTGGCACACTTCGTGCAGTGAGTGCGGAGGAGCTTGTGGCACAATTTGAGGATTATTCTTTTTTCAAAATTCCCACAATGTGCGGGCGAAACAGACTAAATGGGAGGGAAGAAAATAGTTTCGAGACTCCATAGCTCAATGAATCAAACGATGTGTATGAAGGATCGGCATTTTCTTTCATTATCTCGACCTGTAGGCCGACCATCGTCGCATAGGCGGTAAGAGTTTCTATCGTGTTTGCACGATACCATACGGAGAAAACTTCATTCTCTTCACGACCGTAAAGCATTCTTAATAACCTATCGCGTAAGGGAAATCCGAACGCGACAGATAAATTTGAATACACATCTACACACTTGTAAAACCTGAAAGGCTCTCCCACGGCAATCCGGATTTTCCAAACTGCCCGTAGTTTGAAGTCGCGCGATAGATAGGTTTGCGCAAATCAAGACGCTCTACAATTGCCTCGACGCGAAAATCAAATTCCGCTTTGATGAGCGTGGACACGTCACGTCCGTCACCGGTCTTTGCCTCGAGCACGACAGGCTCCGGCCGACCAAGCGACGTTGCCACGCGCACCAAACAGTTGCTTACGCCTTCACGCTTCACAATCCACTTGGCAACATAACGCGCCATGTAGGCGACCGCCCGCTCTGGCCGTGCCGGATCCAATCCAGATAATTTTGCGCTTCCAAACGGAATCAAATTGCCGTATGTGTCGTCGCCGATTTTACGGTTACTCGCGCCAGTGTCATGTCCGAGTCCTCCTTCACTAAAACAACCTACGGGATTGATACTCAAAAAAGCGCCATTGAGCGGACCGAGAACTGGAGTGATGATATGATCGAGCACGTTCTGTTGCACGCTACGATGATCAACCAACTCATCATGTTGCAAAAGTACCGTGAGCGCTTTGACGCAATCACCATCCATAACGAGCTGGACTTTTCCATCAGGACGAATCCACGCAAATCGCGAATCGTTTTTACGCGCCTCATCAAGACGTTGGGCGATTGTATTTGCAAAGACGAGTGATCGAGGCAACATCTCTCGAGTCTCGCACGTGGCGTAGCCATGCACAAACGTCGTGCTTTGAGCTCCTCCATTATGGCCATGAAAACTTTTATGCGTTTCAATGTTCACGAACGGCTCAATCTCGTCAGTGTAGCCGATTTCGTGATAGACCCTCCGCGCCAACTCGCCGGCATCAAAATCTGCCTCGGAGGAAACACAGCCACCAATGGTCAGCATACCGTGCGAACCCATGACTGAAATCTCCACGCGACTCGTGGAATCACGACGCAAATACTCATCAACAATCGCATCCGCAATTTGATCGCAGACTTTATCCGGATGACCTTCGGTGCACGCTTGGACAACTTTCATACGACATCTCTATAACACATTTAGGTTGTGGATAAAAACCCTTGCGTTCGGTTTTTGTTCGGTCTATGATACGAACATAAGATTAATATATGAGACTCACAAAAAAACAGAACGATATTCTGACCTATATACGAGAGCATCTTAATGAACACGGCTACGCACCAAGCTATCGGGAAATCGCGGATCATTTTGAGCTCTCTTCCCCAGCGACCGTACATCAGCACGTGCAAAATTTGATTGAGAAAGGCTATGTACAAGCTGGCGAGGATGGTTCGGCTCGCTCGCTTGAAGTCGTGCAAGCGTCCTTATCACAACGATTGCTCACCAAAAGCGTGATACTCCCATTAATGGGTCTAATTACAGCAGGAAATCCAATCGAAGCCATTGAGGAAAATGAGGCACTGGCCGTGCCTGTTGATTTCGTTTTGGACCCAGCAAATGCCTACGTCCTGCGTGTCAGAGGGCGATCAATGATTGAGGATGGTATTTTTGATGGAGATTTTGTGATTGTAGAGCGTAATCCATCACCAAAAAACGGCGACGTTGTAGTTGCGTTGCTCGACAACGCATACGCGACACTCAAACGTTTCTATCGTGAAGATAATCAGATACGTCTTCAGCCAGCTAACTCAATGATGCAACCGATCTTTGTGAAAGGCAACATCAACATTCAGGGCGTTGTGCGTGGCGTGATTCGCAAATTCTCAACAACTTAAATCCATCTTCGACTCACGACTCTTCGACTCATTCGACTATTTCTCTATGTACACAGTGCTCAACGACCAAGTTGAAGTTATGGTTTCTTTTGCTCGAAATTGTGTTAGACCAATGCGCATGCGGTGGAACAATCGTGAATACCAATTCAACAAAATCCATCTCGTACATACTGCGCGCGAGGGGACAAAACGCGTTTTTTATTTTTCGCTTTCAGATACAGTAAATGCGTTTAAACTAAAACTCGATCCAGAACTTTTGGAATGGCGACTGGTTGAGGTATATGTGGATGGGTAAATCTACTTCCCGTGGATCTCAAGAACGTGTTGGGCCGTTAAAAGTTGTCGTTGATACATAATGTTTGTCAGCCTCTTCAGCTGGAGACCAATCCAATCTGCCGAATGAGTGAGGCTAACTCGAAAATCTGCCAGACGATCCTCGAGAAAGTCTTTGGTGACCATAACAACCCTTATCTCAACAATATCTGCTCTGATCTGAACAATATCTGCTCTGATCTGAACAATATCAACTTTTATTCCGGCAATTTCCTCACGGACATCTTGAAATTGTGGCAAGACAATCTCCTCGAGCGTCTCACCGACGACCTCGTGCATCAAGCCTCGCATCTGTTCCATCTCGTTTTTATCAAACATACTCCCACATTCAAATATCTAAAGTTGTCTCTTTAGATTGACACAAAATTCTTCAAAAGTCAATGGTTAATTGTGGATAGAATCATTTTGCATATTGATATGAACTCGTATTTCGCCAGTGTGGAGCAACAAGCGAATCCATTTTTGCGTGGGCGAGCGATTGGCGTTTCCGGAAAACAATTTGACCACTCTCGGGCGGATCAAGCACAACGGACGATAGTTGCCGCCGCCAGTCGCGAAGCCAAAAAACTAGGGATCAAAACCGCGATGTCCACATGGGAGGCAAAACGCATCCTGCCATCTTTGATTATCGTATCTGGAGACCCCGAAAAATATTCCGAGATCACAAATCGCTTTAACGCTATCTTCCATGAGTTCACAAACATTGTAGAACCTTTTAGCGTTGATGAGAGTTTTCTCGATGTAACAGAAACTGCAAAAGATTATTTTGGCGCGACGATGATCGCGCAAACGATCCGCGAACGACTTCGCGAAGAGTGTGGAGAATACATCACCGCCTCGATCGGCATTGCGCCAAATAAACTCGTTGCTAAACTTGCTTCTGAATCTCATAAACCAAACGGACTCACTGTGGTCAAACCAGATAATGTTCTTGATTTCGTGGCCTCACAAGCGCTGGAAAATATTTGCGGGATTGGACCAAGTCTAAAATCACGGATCGAGGAGATCGGTGTGCACACACTACTCGAACTACGAACATGTTCACTTGAAATGCTGGTAAAAGTATTTAAGAATACAGGCTATTGGCTGTATGACGTGGCGCGAGGCCTTGATGAGTCGCCAGTCAAAGACGAAGACTCGCATCCAAAATCCGTCGGCCACTCCTACACACTCCCGAGCGACACGACCTCTGTCCGCAAAATTCAACGCGTGCTCCTTGGTTTATGCGAAAAAGTCGCATGGCGCCTCCGTCGCGACGGATTTCTTGCAGGCCAAGTGACAACCTGCGTCCGTTTCAAACACCTAGATGGCTTTAGCGCACAGCATCGTTTCAATGAACCGATTGCCGACGGTCTTGATCTATTTAAAATTGCGTGGAATATTATTTCATCATCACAACGAACAGACACAAGCCAGTCGCGGTCTATTCGTCTCATTGGCATCTCGGCCTCCGCCCTAACACGAAATCCAGAACAACCGTCTCTTTTTTTAAACAGACAAAAAATGCGTCTCGTCACAAATGCGCTAGACGCGATTCAAACACGCTACGGCTCTGGCTCATGGACACGCGCCTCACTACTTGATGTAGAATTCCGTGCACGCTCAAGCGGCTGGCATTATGACCATGAAATCTAGCGTGACATCTGCTTTTCAGAACTCACCGTCGAGTATATGCTCGGCTGGAGCATCGTCACCATCAATGGGTTCTAAAGTTACAATCACTTTTGAATAGTTCACATAATCTTTTCCTAAATCCCCTTCCCACACGAGCCCAAACGTCCCGTCCGCATTTGGTTGAAAGTTGCCTGTAGAAAAAAAGATAAACGGCTCTTCGATCAAGAGCCAGCCTTCGTACGTATACCCTTCGCTAATTTCTGGAAGATACGCGACGATGGTGTGACGAAATAGGCGATCATCGACTTGCCGACTAGCAATCGCCCAAGAAGTTCCACCTCGCACATCTACGAGCTCTATCTCCTCGCGATCGCGTTCGTCTGGCGCTAAATCATTCGATTGCTCCAACACATTCACAATCGAGCTCTCTGCCTTTTGCGAAGGTGGTGTGTTGTCTTCTCCTTGCGCACGAAACCATAGAATGCCACCAATAAATACAACCGGCGCGAGCAACACGAGCACAACCTTCACAAAACCAAACGAGAAGCGTCGGCCAAAAGATTGTTTACCACTGCGATAATAATAGCGTCTCATACAATCACTCGAGCTATTGCTTCAGCAACATCGGCCTCAAACACACTTGGCAAGATTTTCTCTGCCGTTGGTTCTGGCAACAGCGACGCGAGCGCGATAGCGGCGTTGACTTTTATTGGCAACGAAAAATGCTTTACGCCGTTGCGCAATGCCCCCAAGAACATACCGGGATAGGCAAGCACATTGTTCACCTGATTGGGAAAATCTGAACGACCTGAAGCAACGACAACCGCTCCAGCAACCCGCGCATCATCTGGCATAATCTCTGGCACTGGATTCGCCATCGCAAACACGATTGCCTTGCCCGCCATGCTTTTGACCATCTCCTGCGAGAGAAGATTCGCCTGTGAAACGCCAATAAAAACATCCGCCCCACGCACAGCATCCGCGAGGTTCATACCCGACTGTGTTGCCGTATCTGCAATCGCTCGTACAAGCTTATCCTTCCACTGATTCATCCCATCACGCGCAATTCCAATGACGCCTTTTGAGTCGAGCACGGAAATCTTAGTTGCGCCCGCTTCGTGCAAAATCCAGGCGATGGCGTTTCCCGCCGCGCCAGCCCCGCTAATCACAATACGCACGTCGCTCAACTTCTTTCCAACAACCTTGAGCGCGTTCAAAAGCCCGGCCAGCACCACCACGGCAGTGCCATGCTGATCATCGTGCATCACTGGCATATCGAGTTCACGATTGAGTCGTTCCTCAATCTCAAAACAGCGTGGCGCGGAAATATCCTCAAGATGAATCCCGCCAAATGTCGGCGCGATCATTTTGATCACTGAAATAATCTCCTCCGTATCCTGCGTCGCAAGACAGATCGGAATCGCATCAATACCAGCAAATTTTTTATACAGAATAGCCTTGCCTTCCATGACAGGCAGAGCCGCAAGTGGCCCAATGTTTCCAAGACCGAGCACTGCTGATCCATCAGTTACCACCGCAACCGTGTTACCTTTCATGGTGAGCGACATTGCTTGCGATGGATCCTTAGCAATCACGTTGCATGGCTCCGCAACACCTGGTGTGTAGGCCACGGCCAAATCATCCATCGTCTCAAGTGAAACTTTTGAGGCAATCTCAAGTTTACCAGTATATTTTTTGTGGAGTTCTAGCGAGCGTTCTGCGTAGTTCATATTATAACTCATCCACATCGCGTAAAAAACTGATACGTTTTGCCTGCTTTTGAGGCTCGCCAGTGCTATCAAGGATAATCATTGGCTCCTCAAAATCCACACGAAGTAAGTGACGCTTCAGGCGCACCTCGTCCACGAGTCCCTTTGGAAGTTCGTCGAGAAACATGGACGGCTGACGAGGTTCCAGTGTCTCATAACCAGCGGTGATCGGATAGGTCAAAAAGAGGTGCTTGCGCGAGCGAGTTACAGCCACGTAAAACAAACGCCGCTCCTCCTCAATACCTCCCTCCTCATCAAGCGCTCGTGGATGCGGAAACGCCCCATCACTCAAGTTAATGATGAACACTGCGTCCCACTCAAGTCCCTTTGCCTGATGAATCGTTGAGAGGATAATTTTTTCCTCATCCACAGAACTTTCTTCTCCTGTCGCGACGTGATTATCATTGAGCGTTACCTCTTGCAAAAACGTCGTGAGGTCTGTGTAGGCAGTAGCAAAAATCGCAAACTGTTCAACGTCCTCAAGACGATCCATAAAATTCGGATACTCGGCCTCGAGATAATCGCGATACGATGAGCTGGCAATCGCATTAATAAGATCCGTTGGCGCTTGATGGACCTTAAGCATACGAGAAAGAATTCCTGCGCACCCTCGCCACCCAGCTTCGGCGCGACCAACAGCAACCTCTGAACCAAGCGCCAGTGCTTGTTCAAGATTCTCGGCTTTCTGCACAGCTTCAGCAATATGGTTTGCCGTGACTGCTCCAATGCCCGGTTGATGCGAGAGGACGCGAATCCAAGCCATGACATCCTTTGGGTTGGTGACAAGTCGCAAATAGGCAATCACATCCTTCACGTGCGCCCGCTCAAAAAATTTCATGCCACCGCGATACTCATAAGGAATGTCCCGTCGCGCAAGCTCCATCTCAAGCGCTTGGCTGTGATACGCGGCACGAAACAGCACGGCGATATTCCCGAGTTCTGTGCCATCATCGCGCAATTTCAAAATCTGCTCCGCAATATATTGCGCCTCCTGACGATTGTCCGACGCAGGGATAAGGTTGGGTTTTTCAAATGAGGCATGATGGGTACGCAGATTTTTTTCATACTGACCGACGTTCTGTGCGATCACAGCGTTGGCAAGCGAGAGCACTTCTGGTGTCGAACGATAATTTGTCTCAAGTCGAAACAACTTTGCGTCTGTATAGCGATCAGAAAATGAGAGGATGTTTCTAATCTCTGCCGCACGAAACGAGTAAATTGATTGCGCGTCATCGCCAACAACAAGAATGTTACGATGATGTGAACACAAAAGTTCAACAATGCGCGCCTGCACTTTGTTCGTGTCCTGGTACTCGTCAACGAGCACATAATGGAAACACTCGGCAAGCGACGAACGAACAGACTCATGACTCTCTAGGAGCTCAAGTAGCTTCAAAAGTAGATCATCAAAATCCATCGCGTTCGAAAGACGTTTGCGCTCAACATACAAATTATTGATTCCTTCAATGATGCCTGTGAGATCCAGAAAGTGCGGATGCTTTTTCTTGATCGCGTCTGCCACACTCATTGAAGCGTTGCGAGCGTAGGAAAGAATACTGTGCACCACGGCCGGCGAAGGAAAGCGCCGCGCCTTGGTGTCAACGTTTAAATTCTTAATACAAAGTTTGACGAGATCTTGGCTGTCCTCTTGATCGAGAATCGTAAAACTCGGCGTAAAACCGATGAGGCTTGCGTAGTGGCGCAAGAAACGATTGGCTATCGAGTGAAATGTGCCACCGACCAAGCCCTGCGCCGGAGAGCCAAGCAAATCTGCCACCCGCGTCATCATTTCATTGGCGGCTTTATTTGTGAACGTCAAAAGCAAAATATTCTCCGACGAAACGCCGGATTCAAGCAAATAGGCGACGCGATACGTGATCGTACGCGTTTTTCCAGAACCGGCGCCCGCGAGCACCAAACACGGCCCGTCGCCATGTAACACAACCTCAAGCTGCTCTGCATTGAGCTCTTTTTGGTAGTCGATTTTCAGATCCTTTTGAGCCCCGACACTAAGCGTGAATTCCTTCATAAAGCTCGCAAATTCTACCACGCTTCAAGCGTTGACAAAATGCCCCACTTTTGATACTCTTTCGGGTCGTCATCTTCAAAAAGACGACGCCTTCTTTCACCCCTTCCGACCTTGGAGGTCACCATGTCCGACCCCTTCACCCGCTACTTCGACGCGCAGACCCTCAACAACCTCGCCACCAAGGGCGAGCTCACCGAAGCGCACCTGCGTGCGGCCTGGCAGCAGGATCGCGAGAGCCGCAACATCCACGTCGACCGCATCCCGCAAGAGTGGGTGCCATTCGGACTTCTCTCGAGCTTCGAGCACTCGACCGTCGGCTATGTGGTCGAGGACGCCATGAAGAAGTTCAACATCCGCCTGCGCATCCGTCTGCCGGATGTGATGGCCTGGATCGTGAGCCACGTAGAGCTGTTCGAGAAGGTGTCCATGGATCACGCCGCCTTCCTGCGCGAGATCCTCGCCGACGAACGGTTCGGTGAGCGCGTGCTCTACCAGTTCGCCGAGAGCCCGTGGGCCTTCGGAACGCTGCCCGAGGACGAACGGTTCGACCTGCTCGAACGCTCGCTCAGGCAGTTCGGCCACGTGCTGACTTGGTGCGGACTCGCCCATTGCGCCGATCAGTGGTCCGCGACGCGCACGCGCTCGGTGATCCACAAGGTCATCGAGAACCCCGAAGTCGCCGGCGGCTTCCTGGCCAACACGGAGAGCCACATCGGAGCCTGGTGGGCCTTCGAGACGATCG
>JBBTQF010000033.1:0-4627 GCA_038065815.1 Patescibacteria group bacterium | reverse complement strand
GGAAGTCGTCACCACGGCCGCGCGACTGGCGCCATTCGAGGCCCACAAGAACCGCCAATGGATCACGGTCAAGCTCGGCGTGCTCGCGACCGGCCGCGACTTCATGAAGAACGACTACGGCTGGGGCAACTACCCGGAGCAGTACATCAAGGAGTTCGAGCCGCTCGGAGCGCCGCACATGAACGCGGTCTACCAAGCGATCGACGAAGGCTACCAGTCGGGATGTGACAGCGAACAGGCGGGGATGTCTACCTGTTCGCGAGAGATCGTGCGGCGGATCCAAAACCTGCCGACCGACCTCTCACAGGCCTACGCGGCGGGAGAGCTCGCCGCGGTGCTCATGCACCTGCCCGACGGAGCGATCGTTCGGAGCATCTTCGAGCGCATGGAGATGCTGCTTGAGATGCACTCGCCAGCGCTCATCTACCGATGGGCGCTATCGGTGAGCTCCTGGTTCGATCGCGACGCCTACCGCATCCTCGGCGGCGGACAAGTGCGCGATCTCGACGAGCGCCGCTGGTGCGAAGCGGCCATCCGCGAGTCCTGGTTCTTCTCCGCCATCAAGCAGTGGATGAAGGCCAAGGGCTGGCGCGGACTCGAAGTGTACAAGCGCCGCAACGAGCGCTACGAAGAACGCTCGTCCAAGGGCTGGGACTTCGAGGTCAGCTACGATGGTAGGGACGGCCGGACCCACATCTTCAAGCTGTGGCGCGGACTCACCATGCGGGAGGACTCCTACAACGAGGGCCAGATCGTCCTTCTGCCTCCGAACGCGGAGACGGTGACCCGAATTGTCTATCAGAACGACTCGGTGGTCATCCACGAGGCGGGTGAGCTGTTCCACCCGGACAAACCGGTGACCAGCAAAATGCGCCCCTACATGTGTCCGGTCTAGAACACCAACAACTCAACACAGACGAACACGCCGATGGGGTCCACCCATCGGCGCTCGCTTTTTCTCAACAAAATTTGTCTATACTGACAACGTTTTCTGAAATCCTGGACCCAAATACTTCTCGACTCGATCAACGCGTTGATGAATCGTCGCGTGATCGGCCTCGTGCTCACCTAGCCATTTTGCGTCACGATCGAGCATTTGATAGATTTTATCAACAGTTACTTGAACCAATTTGGTCATTTCCTTCAATTCTCCATGCTCGTACTCATTTTGCAAAAAATGAATCTCCGTCTCCCTTTTAAATCCGATCATCTCGTCCTTAAAAGAAGCGAACTCACGAAGTCTTAACGCCTCAATCTCTTTCTCAAATTTTTCTTCCGTAAGATATTTCATAACGCCACTTTGTCTTACAAGAGTACTCAAAAAAAATCGTCATGTCAATCCATCGTGTTGACATCTTTTTTTGACAACGTCCCGGGATAAGCTCAAATTCTGCAACAAATACGGACAAATCTGTCTGTCAGGATTGATTAACGCTCCCTAGTCTTTCCACGTGATAATGTGTTTCATCTAAACAGCTTCGAGTTCCACGTATGTGGTTTGCCTGGTCCAAGCAATTTGTAACGATCACCAATGCACAACACCGCTTGTCCATCTTCGAGTCCCACAATCGGCCGAAGGGCCGCTTTTTTTGCAAACGCATCATACGCAGGAAGATCAGCATCAACGATATGTGGCGCAATCATGAATGGCACTTGTCGCAATCCACGCAAATCCTCTATACCAGTCTTATTCACATCTGCACCTGCACCGACCGATGCTGTCTCAATACTTGTACCAAGCACCATACTCCCAGCGCTCGCTCCAATATACATTTTTCCAAGCGATAACAACTCCTTGAGTTTCAAATCAAACTTACTTTCACGCACCCATTTGAGCAAATAAAAAGTATTGCCTCCTGCAACAAAAATAATGTGACAGTCATCGAGCTTCGCAAGATCATCTTTCCGCTTTAAATCAACCTCGATAATATTTGTAAATCCAAGCGCCTCGAACGATGTACGATCTTTAAGCACATACCACGGATTCCTATCATCATCAGACGCTGTGGCAATAAAACCAATCTTTGTCTCCGCTGGTTTCGTCTCGATCAATTTCAAAAACGTCTCGGAAAGTTCTGGCGTAAGTCCACTGCTGGTCAACAAAATTTTTCTCATACTACTTCAAATACTGCATCTTATTCCGTACATGTTCCTCAAACGTTTCAGCATAAATCACTTTACCTTCCGGCGTTGTGAGAAAATACCAATAATCATTTGCCTGCGGATTATTTGCCGCGATAATTGAGGCGATGCCGGGATTACTGATTGGCTTTAGAGGCAAACCAGCATACTTATAAGTGTTGTAAGGTGAATCAATGTCGCGGTCGTCGAGCGAGATAGAAGGAGAATCTCCACCTGTCACATAATTAACTGTTGAGTCTGCCTGCAAGGCCATGCGAATTTCAAGCCGTTTATGGAAGATATCAGAGACAAGCGCCATATCTTCGTCGGTCTGCACTTCGCGTTCGATGATCGAGGCAAGAATGATAAGTTCCTCAAGATTCTCTATTGGACCAATCTCCTCTTCATACTGCGCAAGACGCCGATCGAAATTTTCGCGAAGACGTGAGACGATCTCCTCGGCGCTCGAGCCAGCATCAAAACGATAAGTGTCAGGAAATAAATATCCTTCGAGCCCAACGCTCGCGTTCTCCCATTCTGCGACCGAGACGCCAAGTTGCAACTCAACCAAAGCCCCAATCTGCTCGACAGTGTACCCTTCCGGAATTGTAACCGTGACCTCAATCCCTGTTCCAAATCCTGTGAGCATTTTAACCAGCGTCGAAATATTGATCCCAGACTGAATCTGATACACACCAACTCTTAAATCACCCTCGCGACCCAACAACCACACGTAGGTCTCGAACAAAAACTTATTTCTAACGAGTCCTGACTTATTCAAATTATCACTAATCTGATTAACGCCTTCCCCACGCGTAATCTCAAATATGTTCACCGTTGAGTCATCCGACGGTGTGCGCACATACAGGCTCTGCATAATTGACCAGAACGCTATAATGCCTGCAACAGAAAGAATAATGGTGAAAATAAAAATTGCACGAAGAAACTTCATAGAAGTTATATTCTATCAGAGCGGTTGACAGATGAGAAACGAGAGCGCTACCGTTGAGTGACCGAGGTGCGTATGCGATTCCCCCACGTGGTGCTCATCGTCGTTGATTCTCTGCGCGCCGATACCGCAGATCTGGCACGCATGCCATTCATCGAACGTCGTGCTGTCTGTTTCAGGCAAGCTCGCTCCCCGGGTTGCTGGACAGCACCGGCGACCGGATCAATCTTCACGGGACGCTTCCCGCATGAGCACGGTCTTGAAACTCGATCGCGCACAAGTCTGAACGACGATCTCCCGACGCTCGCACAACGATTCCTCGACGCAGGTTATCGCACCTGCCAAGTGACCGCAAACGGCGTGACGCAAATGTGGGGACTCAATCGTGGGTTCGAGACGATTGAATGCGTCTGGAAAGACCTCCCAACGATCGGCTGGGTAGATAAAGTGCTACTCACCTTGAGTCGCCCACGGCTACGCAAGTTGCTCTTCTCTGGCAATCGCGTCGCCCTCGAGTCTGACATCAGCTCATCCAAAGTTTGGTTGCGTGACACGGCACCGATCGTGTTTTACAAAACACACGAACACTTACGTACTCACCGAGCGCACAACGAACACAGTTTCCTGTTTCTGAACCTCATGGAAACGCACTTTCCATATCATGTGGACGAAGTGGTGCGCATGACAGCAGACGGGTGGATCAACAAAGCGCGTGAGCTCAAGGGGCTCATTGATCTTGTGAACGAGCGTTGGCTCACAAAAGGCCAGATGACGATCTCCACAGAAATTCTCGCGCTATTACGTTCACGACAAACACGGGCATGGCTACGACTCGCCCCCAAGCTCGATGCCTTCGTGGAGGAGATTTCTCGACATGACGATACAATCATCATCATCTGTTCCGATCACGGCGAGTGTTTCGGTGAAGATGGCATGAATGCCTACCACTTCGGCAATCTCACGGAAGCGGGTAACCGCGTGCCACTCTTTCTCATTGATCCGCATCAGCGGGCCTTCACCATCGAAACGCCGATATGCACGAACGATCTGTACGGGACGATCCTACGCCGTGCGGGAATCATACGGGAAGGGATTGATCTCGTAACCGAATCACACCGATCTATCCCGATCATGCAATCATACTGGCATCCGGTAAAACGCTTTGGCAAGCCAACGCACGAAAACTACCGTCACGATGATTTCGGTTTTGTAGAGAACGACTGCCGATTTATCTGGCGTGCAGGCCATTGGCATTATGCCGAGATCCGACCAATCCACGAACGAGAGGCTCTGCCTAAAAGCCTCGGACATGAATCCGCAATCGCGATGATTAATGACAGTGAACGACGGAGGCAAATCGGTCGTCTATTCGAACAATTCCTGGCCTTTTCCGCGGACCAACCCGCGACGTAGGCTCACGACAATAAAAGCGGAAGGTCCAATAAACCTTCCGCTCTCGCTTTAGAGAGCTGCAAAAAGTGACAAATCTTCGTTAAACGTTACCCTCATCAATAATACACCTCCGCTCCTTGATGCTTCTCCTTAAACTCATCAAGC
>JBBTQF010000032.1:0-18713 GCA_038065815.1 Patescibacteria group bacterium | reverse complement strand
CCTGCGTTCAATGTCTGGACGCCTGTTGTACGGGCCGAGAATGTCGAGCTATCGGCTAGAGCCACAATCGGCTGACCATAAACTTGGTCAACGACATAGGCATCACCAGTCGAACGCAACGACATATTGACCGTGCGGGAGGAGCCACCGATCACGTCGGCGAGCACCTTGATCACACGACTGCCGGTCTGAACCGTCACAGGAGAATCCTCGAGGTCAAACGTGACATAACCATTGGAATCCAATGCGTCCACGGCGTCACCAGCCTGCACACCGTCAATATAGAGACGGAAGTTCTCAATATCGCCACTGTTGATAGAGCCGATCTGGCGGAGACGAATGGAATAGATGTCCTGCTTGTTGTTGGTAACAGACACGGTGTTCTGCCACACGTTCATATCAACTTGTGGGTCAACCGATGCTGTCGTTGGAGTCGTCGAGGAATTGAAGTTAAATCCACCGAAGTCGCTGACAGTAGCGATGGTGTGCGTCTCACCTTCAAGTGGGAAGTCGCCGTCAATCTCATCAGCACCAGAAGCTGTCACCGATGTAGCTTCCGTGATGCTTACGCCGACAGTCTGACCAGTTGTACCAGTCAAGATGTTCGAGCGAAGATCAACTTGCGTTTCCTCACCAGCCCCAACTGTGAAAAGGCCGGAAGAGTCATTAAAGGTAATAACGCCAGAGCTCACAGAGGCGCTATCTGTCAAACGAGCCACTCCATCATAGAGATAGATCGCCGAAAGAGTCGTGTCTCCAGAGATACCAAGTCTCTTAAACTTGAGGTTTGTGACGGTTACATCGTCTGTACCGTCATTCGCAAACGTAAAGTGAGCAAGGTCGGCAATACCCTGGGTTGCAATGAGTGTCGAGCTGTCCGGCGAGTCGCTAGAGAGACTCACTTCAAGCAAACCCTCGCTTGTAGAACCACTATCCTCTGCCATTTGAGAGGCATCGGAAAGAGACTCATCTTCGCTATCAATGTCATCACCTGTTGTGTAGTCGCTGACATCAATCGAAGAGTCGGTGAGGATAAACTCACTCATCAGACCGTTTGCATCCATCCCATCGGCAGAGAGCTCGTGGAGCTCGCCACCCCAGTAGATGTAAGTAACGTCGTCGGATTCAATCATCATGCCTTCAACGAGCGCGGCCTCCATCAAAGAGGCGCCCTCGCTGTAGTCTGTGAAGAATACGTCAGGTACGTCCTGAATCATGGTGTTCCAAGTGGAGCCGAAGAGGTCGGTTGCGACTTCCTCTGACTCGACCCATTGGATCGCGCCATCCGCTCCGACCACGTAAGTTTTTGGATCGGAATCAATCTTGATCATGTA
Source organism: Patescibacteria group bacterium (assembly GCA_038065815.1). Classification (GTDB taxonomy): domain Bacteria; phylum Patescibacteriota; class Patescibacteriia; order UBA9934; family CAMTUG01; genus JBBTQF01. The sequence continues at coordinate 17,379 of JBBTQF010000032.1, read as the reverse complement.
AGTACCCGAGCGGTAAACGATGTTACCTGCCAACGGGATGTCGGCAAGGTCGCCGTCGCTAATCGTCTCCACATCGTCGAAATCGGCAAACCATGTAGAGAACGTCTTTTCGTTAGGGAACGTATAACGCTCGCCGTCCCATGCGTAGTAAACGGTCGAGAGACTGCCTTTGATAAGGTCACCATCTTCGACGCTTGCCGCGCTGGCGGAGAGCGGCATCATGAAGAACGAAACGCCAACGGACCAAAGAATGGTCGCGAAGACAATCGCCATCGTGAAGGCACGCTTCCCAAAGGTTGCTGTATTTTGCATAAGTATTTCAGGGTAGAATCGTTTAAGAATAGCGCGATGATGCGGCCATGCGGCCTCGACCTTTGGCATCATCACTTAAGAGAGTCGGTAGAGAGTCGGTGTAAACACGTGTTTTCGCGTCTGCTTTCGCAGACACGCCACAACATCGGATATGTATCCGCAGTTATGGCGTATCTTCGACAGTTGTCTGCTCTATGACTTCTTCTGTTGGCTGTTCAATTTCACTCACCACGGTATCAATGATCTCGATTGCGATCTGTGCTTTATCTGTAAGCTCAAACGCGGTACGGAACGCTCCATCATTCATGAGCGCAATTGCTTCCTCGATCATGACAACCACATCGCGCACCGCTAGTGTTTGCTGATCTAAAGCAACCGATGCCTGAATCTCTTTGAGCATAGTAATACGCCCATGCATGAGCTGAATGGCCGTATTTATTACTTCTATTCGCTCGCTGAACGTGGCGCGCACTTCATCAGCGGCCGAGCTGTCTGCCTCGCCCTCTTCAGCGTTGCTCATCATCACCTCAACCGCAACATCCGAGGCTTCTTCAACAACCTCGGTCACCTCTGCGACTTTCGTCACTTGTTTGTATTCCTGCACTTTGGTCTCAACTTGACGCGCCACGGAAACGGCCTGATTGCTACGCTCTGGCAAACTTTGTAGTGCCGAAGTCACGCTCGAGACCTGCGACTTAAAACCATCCATCGCGACCTGCAGACGCTCATCTTTCTGTGCCGATGCCTGTTGCGCGTTGAGCGCGGACATCTCGCTAAGACGACGACTCGCAAACGCCATATGCAACTGGGCGCGCTTTTCAGCATCAATGGTCAAACCTAACTGTAATTTTTCAGACGAAATCTTCACGCTATAAAGCGTGTCGCCCGGCAATGTATCCTGCGAGGCAGTCGCTACCGTCACCCAACCGCCAATGACAAAAAGAACCATGGCAAATCCTGCTGCCGCCGGCAGGAGAAAACCATGGGTAAAGTTCCATGAGTAGTATTGAAAATAGTCGCGGAAGGTGTAGACGGGTCGGGCTGTATTCTCAACACCAATCCGATTCAGGAAAGCAACACGGCGTGCCTCACATGCTGAAGAGCTCAAAAGCAAAGAATCGTCCTCCGGACTATTCCGGAGTGCTTCCTTGATCTTCTGTTCGAACTGGCGATTGTTGCTCATAAATCATGTCTCTCATTCTTCGGAGGGCTCTATGGATCATGACACGCGTTGCGTTTTCCGTTTTTCCGATCACGTCGGCAATCTCCTTAACAGACATCTCGCTTTCAAATCGCATGGTGATCACGTCGCGATCATCCTGTTCAAGCCGACGAATATACCGTTTCACTTGCTCGCCTGTAAAAAGAGCAAAAGGGCTTTCCTCTTCAGCACCATCAATGTCTGGGAGAACGTTGTGCGTTTTTTCAACCTCGGAGAGAATCTGATCGTCAAAGGCGACGTTACCGCGTTCTCGTTGATGCCGTTGGTAGAAAGTCGCCGCGTTATTTCTTGCGATTTTGTAGACCAACGCACTAAAGTTCTCGATGCGAGAAGTACGAGCGTACTCCATGACCTGCATGAAGGTTTGGCTCATCACGTCCGCCGCGTCGTCTTCAGTCGGAAGTTTGAAGCTCAAAAACTTCAGTATATGCTTCTGATAAGCGTCAAAGAGCTCTCCAAAGGCTAGACGATCGCCGAATCGAAGATATCTAAAGAGTAAAAACTTCTCCTTTTCCTGTGGTAAACGAGCCATAATATTTCCGAAGTATTACAGAAAAACGCCTTTTTATCAATATCCACAAGGTAAACTTGATTTACCTTGACTTTCTCTCCTTGCCTGTCTACACTAGTGTAGACATCCACCAGCAAAGGGAAATTTCGTCCGAATAAAACCAGCCTATGACAACCCCAATGATTCGCCTGTCCGTTTCCGAAGCCGCACGTTTGTTTGGGGTGAGCTCTAGGACTATTCGACGAGCTATAACGGCCGGCGACGTGACTTATGTGGTCGTTCAGGGGCGCTACAAAATCAATTTTGAGTCCCTTTTACGTTGGTCACAGAACACGACTGTCCTTCGCAATAAGCGAGATAAAGTCGGTCTTGGTCAATACGTCGGGTTATGGAAAATCAAAAATAAGTTGTACTCGCCAAACCCGAAAGCCATGGGGCCGGCAGAAGACAAGAAGGATGAGCTCATGTGAAATACTTCCCAATCTTCCTTCTACTACTTGTAGCAAGCTGGCTCATTGGCCCGCTTGCGTTGGCTTATCCACAGGATGCTATCCGCACGGCTAACTATTTCCTGCTTTCTGGAACAACGCTTGATGACCCAGAAACTCGCGAGACGATCATGCAATACGATCTGCTAGTGCTCGCACCACAAGCTCAATTATACAACAAAGACTTTTTTGAGGAGATCAGGCGGGTGAACCCAGACGTCATCATTCTCGCTTATGTCCCGACTGTGAGTTACAACAGTGTGTGGACCGCAGAAATCTATGACGGTCTAAAATACGGCATTCAATCGTCATGGTGGCTCAAAGATAAAGATGGAGAGCAGGTGTCCATTTGGCCAAATACGAAGGCGCTGAATCTGACGACCGATTGGAGTACGCATCTTGCGGATTGGACGATCGAAGAGGTGCTCGCGTCAGGCTATTGGGACGGCGTGTTTTATGATGAGGTAAGCGCGGAGATTGATTTTGTGGACGATGTGGATCTGAATCTTGATGGCGAGGCAGACAAAACAAGCACTGCAAATACGGCGTGGACAGAGGGAATTGTTGAATTGCTCGCACGCACACGTTCTCGAATGGAACCTGAACAGATAATCGTGATCAACGGAAGCTCAAACAGCAAACTCATGCCGTATGTCAACGGACGCATGTTTGAGTCCTTCCCTACGCCGTGGGAAGGATCGGGAACGTGGACAGAACTGACAAACAGTTATTTGCAACTCGAAAAAGAAGTCGGCTATGATCCGATCTTTATCCTCAACAGCAACTCCAATAACACTGGCGTGAATGACAACTACCAACAGATCCGTTTTCATCTTGCGACAACGCTCCTCGGCGATGGCTATTTCAGCTACGACCACGGCACAGAGTCGCATGAGCAGACGTGGTACTACGATGAGTATGACCTCTCACTTGGAGAGGCGGTTGAGGAGCCGAACGATCTACTCGATCCAGACAACGAAGAGATAAGTGAGAGCGTGTGGGAGCGAGACTATGAGCGAGGCAAGGCAATTTTGAATTCAACATCAAGCGAACAACGCATTCGGCTCGATGGAGATTATGAGAAACTTCGTGGCACGCAAGATCCTGACACGAATGACGGCTCAATCATCTCGCGCATTACACTGCCGGCATACGACGGCCTCATTCTATTGCGCCCACTGCAGGAGATCATTGACGCAGTTTTTACAAACGGCGCGTTCGTGCGCATTTTTGATAGGACAGGCACAACCAAACGTACAGGATTTTTTGCATACACGACACAGGTCGCAGGAAGCGAACAAGTGCTCACATACGACACGGACAATGACGGTGAGCGTGAAACGATCACGGCCGGTAAAAGCCGAGTGGATATTTATGAAAGCGACGGCTCATTACACGCGTCGTTCTATCCATACACATCAGCGTATCAGCAAGGTGTGAACATCGCTGTTGGCGACTTGGAGTCTGATGGAACTGTTGAAATCGTCACAGGAACGGAGAATGGCGGAGGGCCGCAAATTCGTATCTTCAACGAAGACGGCGTCCTAATCAATCCGGGCTTTTTCGCGTATGACACAGCGTTTCGCGGAGGCGTGAACGTGGCTATTGGAGATCTGAACGCTGACGGATGGTACGAGATTATTGCAGGAGCTGGTGTTGGCGGTGGGCCACATGTGCGCGTGTTCAACAAGGACGGTAAAGTGATTAACCCCGGATTTTTTGCATACGATTCTGCTTTCCGCGGTGGCGTAAATGTGGCGGTTGGTGATTTTGATGGAGACGGTGATGATGAAATTGTGACAGGTCCTGGCGAAGGAGGTGGCCCGCAAATTCGCCTCTTCAGCAAAGAAGGGATACTTCTCAATCCAGGCTGGTTCGCATACGATGAAGATGGACGCGATGGCGTTGAAGTTTCAGCAGGAGATCTTGATGGAGACGGCATTGATGAGATCATCGGAATTGGAAATGATGTTTTTACACTTTCACTCTTTTGATCTAGAGGGACCTCTGCAAAAGTCCATAACTTATGGCAAAAGAAATTTTTTCTCAAACACTCAACATAGCGACGCACCACACAAAACCGCTCACGCGTTTTTTACAACATATATTTAAAAAACGTTACGCGCATCGTCGCTTTGCGCGCGTATGGTTCGCGATTGATCTTGGCCTCTTGATTATTGCTCTTTCGCTTTTCGGTTGGGTGCTTGGCAAGACACTATTTGCGCCACCTACAATTGAAAAGCAGATACTCATTTCTGCCACCGTTGCACCAACAGATGTCGTAAGTGGCGCGTCCTCGACTCTAATTTTCCGCTATGAGAATAGATCCAACGAGACACTCAAACACGCTCAACTCGAACTCGCTTTTCCAAAACACTTCTCTCTTGATGCTGTTGAGAGTGAACAAAACGAGATAGCGATGCAGACGTATGATCTTGGTGAGATTTCTGGCGGGACATCAGGCTCACTCAAAATCCGCGGTGTTATGTTTGGTGATGTCGGTGGTGATCAGACGTTCACGACAACACTACGATTTGTTTACGGAGATGAAAATACGCCGGTCACAAAAACAGAGACTCATAATTTCAAACCCATGCGCTCGACGCTTTCGCTCGAACTTATATTGCCAGAGCGTGTTGTTGAAGGACAGACAGTGAGCGGAGAGATTCGTTACAAAAATACTGGTGAGATTGATTTTCCAGAAATTGTGATTGAGCCAACATGGCCAGAAGATTTCGCTCTGTTGAGCAGTAATCCATCACCGAGGGATGGATTATTTGCCTTGAGGGCGCTCAAAGCTGGCGAGGAAGGGACAATCGAGTTCACCGGACGTCTTCCATCGCAAGCGTCAATCCACTTCTCTTTCACGCCAAGCTTTACATTTGGTGAGACGTTCTATCGTCAAGAAGTACTCGAGCAGGATGTAGAACTCCTTCCATCCCAACTCTCCGTGAGTGCAGAATTGGAACAAACGACATTTACACCGGGAGCAGATGCGGTTGTGTTGGTGCGTGTACAGCACGTTGGCGAGGAGACTGTTCAAAATGTACGACTCATCATGAAAACATCGTCAACAATTTTCAAAACGCAGACGATGGAGCTCGATCTTGGTGAGTTATCGCCGGGTGGCTCGAGCTCTGCAACGTTTGAGATTCCAACTGTCAATTCAATCGCGAGCTCTTCAACAAACGTATACGAAAATCTTATTGCCTCGCTTGATCTGTATGTGAGCTACACTTTGCCAGATGACATTGATCAGGATGTCTCGCTCTACGCAGGATCAATAAGTGGAAAGGTGACGAGCCCGATCGTACTTGAGACGTTCGCGCGATACACTTCGCCACAAGGGGACCAAATCGGTCGTGGTCCACTGCCACCGGTCGTTGATGAGACTACGAAATACTGGGTCTTTCTAACGGTTGATGAAACCACAAGCACACTAACTGACGTGAAACTCGAGGCAAATCTTGGCGATGGCGTCACGTTCACTGGCAAGCAAAGTGTGAGCATTGGCGAAAGTATAAGCTACGATGCAGAAAGCAACGCGATCATCTGGATCATTGATTCACTTTCGCCAACGCTTGATCCAAACGCAAACATAGCGAGTGTGGCGATTGAGGTCGCGCTCACGCCAGATGATGAAATGGTTGGCACGACGCCGACACTCATCTCAAGTCCTCTTGTAACTGGCCGTGACAGCTGGACAGGAGCGTTCGTAACAGCACGCGGAACAACTGTCACAACCGACCTCCCGTATGACGACATGGCGGCTGGCAATGGGGTGGTGGAGTAAATCACCCCATCGCATCGCGGTAGACCTCCATTAAACGCAAGTAATGCGTGGCGACTGTGTATTTTTGTTCTACGAGAGATCTCCCATTGCGTCCCATCTTCGTAGCAAGCAACGGATCCTCGGCAAGACGACTAATCGCTTCGCGCAAGGCGTGAACATCGGCAGGCGGCACAAGAAATCCAGTGTGACCATCAATAACAACCTCCGGTAATGCGCCAACCTCACTTGCAATCACTGGCTTACCAAACGCCATCGCCTCAAGTGCCACAAGTCCAAACACCTCATTCCACACCGACGGCACAACAACCGCACGCGCGCCACGGATGTAATTCCACAATGCTTCCCCACTTTGATATCCTTCAAACGTCACATTGGGAAGCCTGTCGCCCATAATATGCAACGTCGCCTCTTCCGGCCCGGTGCCAACAATTTTGCATGGCACGCCCGGCAAACCCTCCATCGCGCGCAATAAAACCTCCACCCCCTTTTCTTCCGTAAGCCGACCGATGTACAACACATATCCTCTATCGTTATACTCCGGCACTTTGTCAGCGAGCTCGACAAAATGTGGTAGGTGCACGATCTGTTTGGCATCAAACCCGTGTGCCAGCAGTTGATCTCGCATAAACAGTGACGGGGCAATAAACTTTTTTACTGCGAGCTCATAACTTTTTCGCGAACGATGAAACTTAAACGCTAGAGCTTGAGCAAAACTCGCAAGGTAAGAATCTTGGTGAAATCTGCTCATGGTGAGTCCAATGAGTCCTCTCTTTGAGAGATCTGCCGTGCAACCGCGATCCCACATCATAAAGTTTGGCATGATGAGATGATAATCATGCACAGTCATCACAACAGGAATTTTTTTTACATACAACAGATCGAGCACGGATGGAGAGATCTGCGTGTAGATGTTGTGAACGTGCGCCACATCAGGTCGCTCACGGCTGATGAGATCGGCGAGATTACGTTTTGCCTCAAACGAGTAGAGCATGCGCCCGAACGTTTTTAAGGACGCGAGCGGTCCTACAACGCGATCGGTCGTCACGGACGACACAAAGTAACGGCCATAAACACTCGGTAGATTTTGCGGATGAGCCATCGCAAACGGCAAAATCTGATGTCCGCGAGATTCGAGCAGTGCCGACACCTCAAGCATATAGCGATCAGCCCCGCCCTTTGGCCAATAATATTTATTAAGCTGTAATATCTTCATACGATTGCTATCAAAACGCTCGTCATTCCGACAATTTTTTGTCGCACGATTTTCACACTTACATCATCTGGAAACAACGCACGCAGAGAGCGTGCAGTTAGAAGCGTGAGATAACCGTGTGTACCTTCATTTTTACGGCCAAGTGAGCGATAGACCAAATTGCGTAATGCCTCTGGCAACCAGTGCGCGAATGGAATCATTGTGTGAGACTCAAGCGGAAAGTTGCGTGACGGCGTGGTGATAAACACCCTCTTACCAACGCGCAAACATTCGGCAACAAATTGCTTCTGCGCCTGACGATCTCCGACGTGTTCAATGACTGCATTGCTAAACACGATGTCAAACTCCTTGTCTTGAAATGGCATATTGAGTCCGTCGCCTGTCACAACGCGCATTTTTGGATAGTGTTTATGAAAGGCGCTGACATCCCCCATCACCAGCGCGGTAATCATCTCTGGATTCGCGTACCACTCTTCCAGAAAGTTCTCTCCGCGTTGTCCGCTCGCCACGCTTGTTGCGCCGACATCGAGCACTGTCGTATGCGCTGACGGTTTCATCTCTCGCAAAAACAGATTAAACTTACGTCTACGCGATCGCACAGTAGGCGCTTTTGTGAGTTTCCAAATGAGGCCATCAGGCCATTTCCAAATTGAAATCATACCAAAACATCTGTTGCGTCAATTAATTTTTTCCGATCTGTCTCAATACCTAAAACAACAACAAATCCTCCGTACATCCACAAGTATACAGCAAGTGAACGTACCTCAAAGAACGTTGCGAGAAAGGAGTTGAGCGCAACAGCGATCATCGCTCCGGCAAATCCAAAACTTATCGCTCGAACGAACGGATCATCTGATCGCCGACCAACCTTGATCGCGTACAAAAAGAGTCCAATGTACATCCACAGAAAAAACGAAAACCCAATTAGGCCAGTCTCTCCCAAAATCGAAAACCAATTGTTATCAATGTATCCTTCGGTTCCATACACGCCGTAGGGAAGCTGGAGCTCATCGTAAACGCGCGTGTTATGAAATAACAGCGCCACGCCACCGCCGTACTGTCCTGGTCCCCATCCAAGTAAAGGAGACGCTGGCAGAACCGTCGTCACGGTTTGTACAATCCAAAAGAGGCGACCGAGTCCGTAGTACTCTCCTCGCCATCGTTCGTAGGAAAACGCTTCAAAAAATCGCTCGGCAAGCGGTTGATCGGGAACGTCAATGAGACGACTCACAACAATTCCAGAGTAGGCGAGATACATACCGAGCACGGCCGTCGCAATTAGCGAGCCCCATAAAACGCGTTTATCTCGCTTCACAAAAAGCGCAAGAAAGAGAAAACCAAGCAAGAATCCAAACCACGAAGAGCGCGAGAATGTGAGGACGAGTGCTGGCAGTCCAAGCGCGAACAAAAACCATAACTCGCGACGGTGAAGACGAATCCCTTTTTCATATAAAAATCCGACTCCAATCAGCAAGAAAAAAGCGATAAACGTTCCAAGCCGATCATAGCGACCGAGTGTGCCAAACACGCGAGAACCAGAATCCCAAAACTGTACTGCCCCTTGCTGAAGCGTGAACTCTCCATAAGAACGGACCTCCGACGGCAGTAACAACGCGTCGAGCGGTTCACCGATAATCGCCTGCCCGATGCCAAGCGTCGCTTGCAAACTCACCAAAACAAAGAGTGCCACGGTTAGTTTGCGTATGTAACCGCGAGATGGTTTCAAAAGTACAACGATGAAAAAAACTAAGATGAAACGAATCAGTTGACGCACGCCAACGGCTACGACAAACGGATCAACGAAATTGATGACAGACGAAGCGACGAGTGTGATGAGAAAAAGAAAAAAAGGAAAACCGATCGGAGTTGACATCAATTTTTCACCGCGCATAACGGCACGTACAACTGTGACAGCAAACAAAAAATAGATGAGGACTTCGGAAAATAAACGCGCGTAGAGGAATATCTCATCTGGCGTCCACTTCAGAAGAAACGGCTCAAACGGGAGCAGAAACGCTAGAAGCGCGAGACTCCATAAAGGCCGCACGATAGTCATGATCACTACGAGTGTGCCAACAAGAATCGCAAACACCGTCATTGGCGATAAGAACACGATACCGAGAACAGCGAATACTAGCGTGGCGGTTGAAACAAAAAAAATAAAATTCGATTGTCCTTCAGATCGAAGATACGCCTGATGTAGATTTATCACATATTTTTATTGTAGCAGAAAAAAGAAAGCGACGCCCATGGAGTTAACCTTGGGCGCCGCGTTGTTCACGATGAAGATATCAGCGCTACGGGGCGATGAACTCGACCACGTAGCCGCCGACTCCGTCCTCCACGATCTCGCACGAGGCGGTCGTGGTGCTCCAGTCGGTCAGATCGAAGTACTGGGTCTCCGATCCGTCCGTGGCCCAGGGCGTGAAGTCCGCCCTGTTGACGCTCAACGAGTGTCCGACCCCGTTGCCGAGGAAGGTCGTCTGCGTCGTACCGCCGGCGTCCCAGCTCGTGATCCCGACGAACGTCGGGATTCCGGTCAGCGCCTGCATCAGACCACCTTCGATGTCGCCGGTAAGGACGACGTCCATGGTGATCCCGTTGTCGAGGCACTCGATCGTGCCAAGACAGGTCGTCTCGTCAATCGCGCCATCGCAGTCGTCGTCACGACTGTTGTCGCACGCCTCGGTCGCCACAGGGTTCACGAGGTCAGTGTCGTCGTTGCAGTCGGTCGCATCGGCAACGTAGCCGTCCGCCTGATCGCAAGCCATGACCGAGTAGTCTTCGTCGCCGAAGTTGTCCTCGTCCACGTCCGCATACCAGACAAACTCGCCGACAGCGCCGCTCTCATCGGTCGTCCCGTCGCAGTCGTTGTCCTCATCGTCGCAGGACTCGGTCGCGCCGGTGTAGTTGTCGTTGTCGTTGTCGTCGCAGTCACTGGCGTCGCTGACGTAGCCGGTGGGCTGACTGCACGAGCTCACGCTCGAACCGCCGTCCCCGTACCCGTCATCGTCGCCGTCCTCGTACCAAACGCTCGCATCGGCGGCGGAGTCTTCGTCCGTTTCGCCGTCGCAGTCGTCGTTCACGCCGTTGCAGACCTCGATCGCGTCGGGGTTCACGTTGACGTTGCCGTCATCACAGTCCTCGCAGGCGGCGAAACCGTCGCCGTCGAGATCCTCATACTGCACCGACCCGTCACAGTTGTAGTCGTTGGGGTCGTCGCAGGACTCGGATGCACCCGGATTGAAATCCGCGTCCATGTCGTCGCAGTCACTGGCGTCGCTGACGTAGCCGGTGGGCTGACTGCACGAGCTCACGCTCGAACCGCCGTCCCCGTACCCGTCACCGTCGTCATCCGCGTACCAGACGCTCGCATCGGCGGAGGACTCTTCGTCCGTTTCGCCGTCGCAGTCGTCGTTCACGCCGTTGCAGACCTCGGTCGCGGCGGGACTCACGTTGACGTTACCGTCATCGCAATCCCCGTCGTCCTCCGAGTAGCCGTCGAGGTCGTCGTCCGACGCATCGGTACCGTCGTCAACGTTACCATCGCAATCGTTGTCCTCGCCGTCAACGATCTCCACCCCTTCGGGCGAGTTGTCGTTGTCGTTGTCGTCGCAGTCGGTTGCGTCCGAGACGTAGCCGGTATCCGCTTCGCAACTCGTTGCCGAACTGTTTGCATCCCCGTACCCGTCATCGTCCGCGTCCGCGTACCACGTGCTCGCGTCGGTGGCGGAGTCTTCGTCCGTCTGCCCGTCGCAGTTGTTGTCCACGCTGTCGCAGACCTCGCTTGCACCGGGGTTCACGCTCGCACTGCCGTCGTCGCAATCCGAGTCGTCCGAGACGTACCCACTCGGCTGATCGCACGCATCGGTCGTGGAGCTCGCGCTCCCGTACCCGTCCGCGTCGGCATCGGCATAGAACGTGCTCTTCACGTCCTCATCGGTCGTTCCGTCGCAGTCGTCGTCCATGCTGTTGCAGGACTCGGACGCGTCGGGGTTGACCTCGGAGAACGTGTCGTCGCAGTCGGTCGCGTCGGAGACGTAGCCGGTCGGCTCTTCGCATGAGCTCGCGCTCGTGCTGGAGTCGCCGAATCCGTCTTCGTCCGTGTCCGCGTACCAGGTGTCGGCGTCGAGGCTCGTTCCCTCGTCCGTCGTCCCGTCGCAGTTGTCATCCGTGCCGTTGCACGTTTCGGACTCGTCCGGACTCACATTCGGATCGGTGTCGTCGCAGTCGCCGTCGAGATCGGACCAACCGTCCCCGTCGTCGTCCACGTCGTCCGTGCCCTCATCCACGTCGCCGTCGCAGTCGTTGTCCTTGCCGTCCGCGTAGCCGAGGCTGTTGACCTCGGACGCGCCCGGGTAGACCTCATCGTCCACGTCGTCGCAATCGCCGTTGCACACGGTATATCCGTCGCCATCCACATCGCTGTGGCTGGCGGCGTCCGTGTCGTCACAGTCGCTGGCGTCGCTGACGTAGCCGGTGGGCTGACTGCACGAGCTCACGCTCGAACCGCCGTCCCCGTACCCGTCACCGTCGCTATCGGCGTACCAGACGCTCGCGTCGGCGGAGGACTCTTCGTCCGTTTCGCCATCGCAATCGTTGTCCACGCTGTCGCAGACCTCGGTCGCATCAGGGCTCTGGGCAGAGTCGAGATCGTCGCAGTCGGTCGCGTCGCTGACGTAGCCAGTGGGCTGACTGCACGAGCTCACGCTCGAACCGCCGTCCCCGTACCCGTCACCGTCGCTATCGGCGTACCAGACGCTCGCGTCCACGGCGTCGTTCTCATCGGTCGTTCCGTCGCAATCGTCGTCCATGCTGTTGCAGGACTCGGACGCGTCGGGGTTGACCTCGGAGAGCGTGTCGTCGCAGTCGGTCGCGTCGCTGACGTAGCCAGCCGGGACCTCGCAAGAGGTCCACGTCGTGCTCGTGTCGCCGTACCCGTCACTGTCGCTGTCGGCGTACCAAACGATCACATCGGCGGCGGAGTCTTCGTCCGTTTCGCCATCGCAGTTGTCGTCCTCTCCGTTGCACATCTCGGTCGCGCCGGGATTGACCGTCATGACGCCATCGTCACAGTCGGTCGCATCCGAGACGTAGCCGATCGGCTGATCACACGCGACTTCTGTCGTCGCGTAATCGCCGTACCCGTCACTGTCGCTGTCCGCGTACCAGATCAAGGCATCGACCGCATCCGACTCGTCGGTCAAGCCGTCGCAGTCGTTATCCACCGCGTCGCACACTTCCGTGGCGCCGAGGTAGGTTGCCGCGTTACCGTCATCGCAGTCGTCCGTGTTCTCGGAGTATCCCTCCGGGAGCTCGCAAGCTTCGATGGCGCTCGCCACGTCACCCTGTCCGTCGCCGTCGCTGTCAGCGTAGAACGTGGTGGTCACGCTCTCGTCAACGGCGCCGTCGCAGTCGTTGTCCGTGCTGTCGCAGACCTCGGTCGCATCCGGACTCACATCGGAACGCGTATCATCGCAGTCGGTATTGTCGCTGACGTAGCCGTTCAGCTCGGTGTCGGGCATCCAGTCGCACTCGGCGATGACTTCGGTCGCAGTGTCACCGCGCCCGTCGCCATCGTTGTCCTGAAACCATGCGACACCTTCATCCGCGTCGCCGTCGCAGTTGTTGTCAACGCCATCGCAGGACTCGGTCGCGCCCGGGTTGACGCTCGCGTCCGAGTCGTCGCAATCGTTTCCGCCGAACTCGTTCGCGTCGTAGCCGTCGCCATCGGCATCGGTGATCGGCGGCTCTCCCGTGTCGCCCGTCTCGCCGGTCTCCCCGGTTTCGCCGGTTTCGCCAGTCTCCCCGGTTTCGCCGGTGTCCGAGTCGGAATCGGTGTCCGAATCGGAATCGGTGTCCGAGTCGGTGTCAGTATCGGCATCCGCCGGGACGACGGTATCGTTCTCCGCCGGATACGGATCCGGCATCAATTCGGAACAGCCCTGAAGAACCAGGGCGATCAAGATGGAGCGCATGGGCCGCTTCCTCCTTTTGGTTTGGTGTTCTCTGTCTGCCGACGCTCGTATCCCGCTCAGGCCGGAATAACGAGCTTGTAAAAGGGCGAAAACACGAATGCGCTTTCGTCCTGGCCACCCTCCGACGCCAAGAAAAAAGCCTCAATTTGCTAGTAATCTGCCAAATTTGAGACCTGTCTTTTTATCATATTTTGCAAAAATCGTCAAGCTCCTCCGGATGGGGTCAGGTCGAGTATTGTGCATTCTGCTATACTATTTGCATATGTCACGACCATTACGCATTGAATACCCCGGTGCTTTCTACCACATTACTTCTCGTGGCAACGCACGTAAAAAAATTTTCCGCACTGATAAAGATCGGAATCAATTCCTTTTTCTATTGGCCAAAATCCTTAAAAGACATAACTGGCGATGTCACACTTTCTGCCTCATGGACAATCACTACCATTTAGTGATCGAGACGATTGACCCCACATTATCCAAGGGTATGCAGAATCTGAACGGGCATTACACCCAATGGTTTAATACCGAGCATAATTCTGTCGGTCACATTTTTCAGGGTCGTTTTAAGGCATTCCTTATTGAGGAACATAGTTATCTCCTAAATGTGGCACGGTATGTGGTTCTGAATCCTGTTCGAGCAAAAATAGTGAACAGCCCTCAAAAATATCCTTGGAGCAGTTATCGAGCCTTGGCCAATCTAGACAAGTCACCAGATTGGCTAACGACAATCAATATTCTTGAGCAGTTTTCCAAGAAAAAAATATGTGCCAGTCACGAATATCAAAAATTCATCAATGATGGGCTCGCATTCCCTTCACCGTTGGATGATGCGAGAAAAGGAGGAATTCTTGGATCTCAACAATTTATTGATGAAATGAGAAACATGATCGATGAGAAAATAACAAAAAATGAAATGGACGTCATTACTCCGCAACGAATGGTTGGTAGACCAACGCTCAAACAGTTATTTGATAAAACAAAAGACGTAAGTGAACGCAATTCCGCCATCGCTATTGCTCTCAATCGTCTCCTTTACTCAAGTGTAGAGATCGGTAATTTTTTAAAGCTTCACTCCTCAACAATCCGTAGGATTGCTGCACAATACTCGACCTGACCCCATCCGGAAAAAGAAGCGACGCCCAGGGAGTTAACCTTGGGCGCCGGTGTTCTCGATTGTGGTGCCTCAACCGTAGCGAGGCACCGATGTTGTGGATCTAGTAGACCCACCCGTCACAGCCACCGGAAATGGTGGCGCTGGCCGAAGCGGTCCAGGCCACGGGATCGGCCTCGACCCAGGCCTCCCACGCGACGGGGCTCGCGGTCATGGCGACGCCCGAGTAGGTCCAGGAGCCGACAGCGATGCAACGCACCCCGACCGACCAACCATTCTCGAACGCGTACGTCGAGGCGTCCGCGTAGGCGTTGACGATCAGCCCACCAGCGTACTCCGTACACTGGGTGGTCGATCCGCTCCAGGACGACGGCCTGGAGTACGAGACATTGGCGCACGCGAGCGCCGCACTCGTCCCCTCATCGGTGCTACCGTCGCAGTCGTCGTCGATGCCGTTGCTGGTCTCGGTCGCGCCCGGGTTGACGCTCGCATCCGAGTCGTCACAGTCGGTATCGTCACCGACGTAGCCGGCGGGCTCTTCACAGCTCGTTGCCGAGCTGGTCAAGTCTCCGTACCCGTCGCCATCGTCGTCCTCGTACCAGACGATCGCGTCCTCGGCGGAGTCTTCGTCCACCGTGCCGTTGCAGTCGTTGTCCACGCTGTCGCAGATCTCGACCGCTCCGGGGTTCACGCTCGCATCCGAGTCGTCACAGTCGGTATCGTCACCGACGTAGCCGGCGGGCTCTTCACAGCTCGTTGCCGAGCTGGTCAAGTCTCCGTACCCGTCGCCATCGTCGTCCTCGTACCAGACGATCGCGTCCTCGGCGGAGTCTTCGTCCACCGTGCCGTTGCAGTCGTTGTCCACGCTGTCGCAGATCTCGACCGCTCCGGGGTTCACGCTCGCATCCGAGTCGTCGCAATCGGTGCTGACGCCGTACCCGTCGCCGTCCGCGTCGGTCTCGGTCACCAGGTCCGCGCCGTCGCAGTCCTGGTCGATCCCGTCGTTGGCCACCTCGACCGCACCCGGGTTGACCGCGGCGTCGCTGTCGTCGCAGTCGATGGCATCGGTGTACCCGTCGCCATCGGCATCAACAGGGCCGGTGCCCGTGTCGATGACGCCCGTGTCGACGACGCCGGTGTCGATCACGCCGGTGTCCGTGGCCGTGTCGCTGTCCGTGTCGCTGTCCGTGTCGCTGTCGCCGGTGTCGACGATGCCGGTGTCGGCCGAACCGGTGTCCTCGGTGTCACCCGAGTCGCCGGTCTCACCGGTCTCATCGGTGTCGCCGGTGTCCCCGGTGTCACCGGTCTCATCGGTGTCGCCGGTGTCGGCGATGCCGGTGTCGGTGTCCGAATCCGAGTCGGTGTCGGTATCGGTGTCGGCATCGGCGTCGCCAGCGTACGGCGCCGGCATGCCGAGGTTGCTCAGGGAACAACCGCCCATGGTGGAAACGAGGCCCACGAGGGCCGGGAGGAAAAGGTTGCGCATGGCAACCTCCTTTTTGGTGTTTGGTGAATGTTGAAACGTATGCTTCTCCAGCAAACGTTTGAAGGCTTTTTTGAATTTTTTGTGCTTCTCCAGCACTCACCCGTTTCCGATCCTTTTGGGTTTGAACCAGGACGGGCGGGTATCCGGTTGTAATTAAGTATAAGTAATAACCTAATTACTAGCCGAGTACCCGCCGATCCTGATCTGGTTTTAATGACCAATGTTCAATTTTT
This sequence comes from Patescibacteria group bacterium, assembly GCA_038065815.1. Taxonomy (GTDB): domain Bacteria; phylum Patescibacteriota; class Patescibacteriia; order UBA9934; family CAMTUG01; genus JBBTQF01. Next base: position 1,029 of record JBBTQF010000032.1, on the reverse strand, counting down.
GGCACAAATTAGGCCACAAGCGAACGTCGTACTATACACAAAAAAAATAATTCTGTCAAGAGCGGTGAGTCCTAAAATAGCTAGATTGAGCGAAAAAAGCGTTGCGCCGCAAGGTGTTCCTTGCGGCGCGAGACGCGGTTGCAGTGGCCATTGGAGCTATGGCCGATTTTTTGTTCTAGAGGTTGTACCCTCCGAACCTCCATCCGGCACCGACCTGCACGCGGAAGTCGTGCTCGAGGCCCTGCGCGTACGCCGGGACCTCGCTCTTGGTAGCGCCCTTGAAGCCGATGTTCGCGTAGTCCGCGAGCAAGAGCTCAAAGAGCAAACCGCCGTTCCGCTTCGGCATCATGTCAACCGAGGCCTTTGCCCCGATCAACGCGCCCGAGTACTCCCACTCGGACTGGCCGTCCGGCTCGCGGATCCCCACCATCAGCTGTTGCCAGCCGATGACGACACCCGTGCGGAGCCACCTGGTCGGCCGTCCGTAGACCTCGCCGGTGAGGCCGACGGCCACGGAGCCCTGATCCCACAAGCCACCGAAGACCGAGCCTCCGGCGCCGAAGAGTTTTCCGTCGATCCCGCCACCGACGTTGAGGGTCAGACCCCCGACACCTTTGGCGGATCCGTACCCGACCGACGGACCTCCGATCGGACGCGAGTCCTCACGGAAGGCGGACCAGAGGCCCGCAACGTCGGCCCTGACCACGCCGAGATCGGTCTCCATCTTCGCCCCGAGCAGGTCGAGCTCGGAACGATTGGCCTTCGCTTCGAACCTGGACTCAAACGAGTCCTTCGCCTGCTTGAGCAGGTCGACGTCCCCGCGGATCGCCATGAACTCATCGGTCAGGTTGATCCGCTCGATCTCGAGCCTCGCCAGCTCCACCGTGTGCCGCGCCACGATCCCATTGCTGGAATCGAGCTCGGCCTTGAGCCCGGCGTCGGCACGCCGCAACTCACCGAACATGCGACCCTCGATCATTGCCTGGTAGTCGGCGCGGGTTCCGCCGACGCACCAGCCCCAGGTCTTGG